>JAHWKB010000385.1 GCA_019348115.1 Actinomycetota bacterium
GTCGAGGTGGGTGCGCTCGTGGCCGTGGGTGGCGTCGGTCCCGAAGCCGATCAGCGCCGCCCGCATCTCGGCCCCGGCCTCCAGCGCCGAGGCGACGTCGGACCGGTAGTGGGTGAACACGTCCCGGTTGGCCTCGATGCCGTGCTCCGCCGCGAGGCGCAGGAGCTTGCGGGTGAGGTGGTAGTCGAACGGCCCGTGGAGGTCCTGCATCGCGATGGTCACGCCGGTCTCGGTCGAGTGCTGCACGGGTGCCACCACCGCGCTGTCGATGGAGACCATCTCGGCGACGCCGGTCTGGAGGCCGTGGCTCGCCCCGTGGCCGACCTCCTCGGAGATCGTGATGAGGAGGCGCGCCGGCACGGTCAGCTCGACGTCGTGCTCGCGCAGCGCCTTCACGGCGGCCAGCGCGGCGGCGACGCCCGCCTTGTCGTCGAGGTGGCGCGACTTCACGTACCCGGTCGGGGTGATCTCGGGCAGCGCCGTCAGCGCCACGAAGTCGCCGGGGTTGACGCCCAGCGCGCGGACGTCGTCGGCGGTCGACACGCGCTCGTCGAGGCGCAGCTCGACGTGGTCCCAGCCGACCCCCTGCGTGTCGACCTCGACGTCGTAGGCGTGCCCCGACGCGAGCAGCGGGAGGATCGTCCCCGAGTACCGCTCCGCCCCGTCCGTGAAGACCGTGACGCGGGCCCCCTCGCTGAAGCGTGCCGAGTGGGTCCCGATGGGGACGACCCGCAGCCGACCGTTCGGCTTGATCGTGTGGACCATCACGCCGATCGTGTCGGTGTGGACCACGACGGCGCGCTCCGGCACGTCGCGGCTGCCCTCGAGCTGGGCGAACATCGCCCCGCGTCGCGTCAGCGCGAACGGCAGCCCGAGGTCCTCGAGGACCTCACCGACGTACTGCATGATCTCGTCGGTGCGGCCGGTGGGACTCGGGATCCGCAGCAGGTCGAGCATGACCCGCTGCAGGTAGTCCATGTCGATGTCGAGCTTCTTGGCGTCCATCCTCGCACCGTAGCGAGCCCGCGCAAGCCGTCGCACCGCCCGGTCCCCTGCCCCCGTCGAGGTCACACCCGGTGGTCCTCGCCGCGACCGGCCTGCTCGGGCTCCCATCCCCGCGGCAGCGCCCGTGTGCCGGGGAAGAGCAGGTCGACGAACCGCGCGGCGGTCGGCTGCGGCTCGTGGTTCGCCAGCCCCGGCCGCTCGTTCGCCTCGATGATCACGTACTCGTCGCCGGCGACGTCCGGCACCAGGAGGTCGAGCCCGACGACGGGGATGTCGAGCGCGTGGCTGGCGCGCCGGGCCGCCTCGGCGAGCGTCGGGGACAGCTGGTCGGTCACGTCGTGGATCGTGCCGCCCGTGTGGAGGTTCGCCGTCCGGCGCACGTCGAGCTCGATGCCCTCGTCGAGCACGTCGTCGAGGTCGAACCCGGCGTTCTCGACGGCCGCGACGGTGAGGTCGTCGATGGGGATGCTCGACTCGCCGTCGGTGGCCGCGGCCCGCCGGCGTGACTGCGCCTCGATCAGCTCCTCGACCGTGTGCGCGCCGGTCCCCCGCACCCGCGCGGGACGGCGGACGGCGGCCGCCACGACCTCGTGGTCGATCACGAGCACGCGCAGGTCGTCGCCGTCGACGACCTCCTCGAGCAGGATCTCCGGCGAGAACCTCTCGGCGAGCGCGATCGCCTCCGCGAGCTCCTCCGGGGTCGTGACGCCCACGGTGATGCCCCGGCCCTGCTCACCGCGCGCGGGCTTGACCACCAGCTCGCCCACCTCGTCGAGGAAGGCCTCGTCCTCCTCGTCGCAGGTGGCGGTGCGACCGCGCGGGACCCGCAGCCCCTCGCGCTCGAGCACCCGCCGGGTCACCCGCTTGTCGTCGCACATCGACATCGCGACCGCGGTGGTGAGCTCGGAGAGGGACTCGCGGGCGATGATGCTCCGCCCGCCGTGGGAGAGCTCGAGGAACCCCCCCTCGGCATCGAGGACGCGCACGCTGATGCCGCGACGCAGCGCCTCGTCCGCGACGATCCGCGCGTACGGGTTGAGCGCCTCGATGTCCTCGTCGGGGGTGGCGGCGAAGAAGCGCTCGTTGATGGGGTTCTTGCGCTTGATGACGAACACGGGGACGCGGACGAACCCGAGCTTCTCGTAGAGCCCGATGGCCGGCTCGTTGTCGTGCACGACGGACAGGTCGAGGTAGGCGCGCCCGCGCGCCTTGAGCCGCTCGGCCAGCGTGCGCACGAGCATCTCGCCCACCCCGGGGCGCGTGGCCTGCGGGTCGACGGCGAGGCACCACAGCGACGAGCCCTGCTCGGGGTCGTCGA
>JAHWKB010000386.1 GCA_019348115.1 Actinomycetota bacterium
GCAGCCGGTAGCCGAGGTCGACGTCCTCGACGAACATGAAGTAGCCGGGGTCGAAGCCGCCGACGTCGAGGAAGGCCTCGCGCCGCAGCGCCACGGCGCACCCCGAGACCCAGTCGACGTCGCGGGGCGCGAGCGGGTCGTCGTCCAGCATCCGGTACGAGCGGGTCCAGGGGTTTCGCGGCCACCACAGCCCGAGGAGGGCGTGCCCGGCGGCCTGGCCGAGCGTGGGGAAGCGGCGCGCGCTCGCCTGGTGGCGGCCGTCGGGGTAGCGGACGAGCGGCCCGACGGCGCCGACCCCGGGGGCGTCGGCCAGGACGCCGGCGAGCTGGGCCAGGGAGCGCGGGGCGAAGCGGGTGTCGGCGTTGGCGACGACGACGATCGGCGCGGAGGTCCGTGCGACGCCGGCGTTGGCACCGCTGCCGTACCCGACGTTGGCGAGCGGGAGGACCTCGACCGACGGGAACGCCGAGCGCACGGCCCCGACGGTGCCGTCGCTGGAGCCGGCGTCGACCACCACGATCTCGTCGGCGCCCGCCTCGGGGAGCGAGTCGAGGCAGGCGAGGACGTCCTCCCGGGTGTTGTGGGTCACGATGACGACGGCCACGCGGGAGGGCGCAGCGGCGGCGGCGTCGGACGCGGTCACCGCTGGCCGATCCCGATCAGCGAGATCCCGCTCATCACGAGGCCGGCACCGACCCACACCGTCGCCGGCGGGCGCTCGTCGAGCACGAGCACCGAGAACCCGAGGATCAGCACGTAGGACAGGCTCACGATCGGGTAGGCCGTCGACAGGGGCACGCGCGACAGGGTGAGGAGCCAGAACACCGAGGAGGTCCCGAACGCGGCGAGGCCGGCCAGCACCTGCCAGGTGGTCGCGCCGGTCCGCACGAGGTGGCCGATGTCGCCGATCCCGAGCTCGCTGCCGAACTCGTTCATCCCGGCCTTCAGCAGCAGCTGCCCCGCCGTCGCCAGCCCGATGGAGGTCAAGAGCATCAGGACGGTGGTGAGGTCCATCTGGCGGAAGCCTTCCCGGGCGGACTCGCCGGTCGTCGGGTCGAGGGTCATCGGTGGGCCAGCTCGCCGAGCTCGGTGAGGAGGTCGCGGAGGCCCTCGCGCCAGTGCGGCAGCGGGCTCAGCCCCGACTGGACGCTGTGGCGGTCCGACAGCACCGAGTACGCGGGGCGCGGCGCAGGGCGGTCGAGGTCGCTGCTCTTCTGCGGTGCGAGGTCGACGTCGACGCCGGCGAGCTCGTAGGTCGCCGCGGCCAGCTCGTACCAGGAGCACGTCCCGCTGTTCGTGCGGTGGTAGGTGCCGTACCGGCCGCTGACCGCGAGCTCGCGGATGGCGGCGGCGAGGTCGCGGGTGAACGTCGGCGAGCCGACCTGGTCGTCGACGACACGGGCCTCGCCCCGCTCCCGGCCGACGCGCAGCATGGTCTTGACGAAGTTGCTGCCGCGGGCGCCGTTCACCCACGCCGTCCGGACGATGTAGTGCTCGTCGAGGGTCTGGCGCACGAGCTGCTCGCCGGCCGCCTTCGAGCGGCCGTAGGCGTTCAGCGGGTCGATCGGCTGGAACTCGGTGTACGGCGTCGGCTCGCCGCCGGGGCCCGCGGCGCCGGTGCCGTCGAAGACGTAGTCCGTCGACACCATCACCATGGCGGCGCCCGCCGCCTCGCAGGCGCGCGCGACCCACCACGACCCGAGCGCGTTGACGCGGTGCGCGCGGTCCGGGTCGCCCTCGCAGCCGTCCACGTCGGTCCAGGCGGCGGCGTGCACCACGAGGTCGGGCTCGTGGTCGCGGACGGCCGCCCAGACGGCGGGCTCGTCGGAGACGTCGAGGTCGGCGTGCGCGAGCCCGACGACGTCGACCGTCGGGGCGCCGGTCGTCTTCTGCGCCGGTCCCACCTCGAAGGCGTCGACGAGGTCGAGGCCGAGCTGTCCCTTGGCGCCGGTGATGAGGACCTTCACGTGCTGACACCCCGACGGTCGGACGCGCCGCCCTCCTTGAGCGGCCGCCACCAGTCCTCGTTCGCGCGGTACCACTCGATGGTGGCGTCGAGGGCCTCCTCGAACGTCTTCGACGGCGACCAGCCGAGGGCCTCGATGCGGCTCGTGTCGACCGAGTAGCGCAGGTCGTGGCCGGGGCGGTCGGCGACGAACTCGACCATCTCCTCGCCCTTGCCGAAGCGCTCGAGGATCGCGTACGTCAGCTCCTTGTTGGACATCTCGTTGTCGGCGCCGACGTTGTAGACCCCGCCGGCCTCGCCCTCGGTCAGCACGAGCCACTGCGCCGCGGCGTTGTCGACGACGTAGGTCCAGTCGCG
>JAHWKB010000121.1 GCA_019348115.1 Actinomycetota bacterium
CAAGGACGCGGTGATCGACGCGCTCCTCGCCCGGGAGGCGGAGCGGTTCGAGCGCCGTCTGCTGACGGCGGCCGGCGCCGCCGAGGGCGCCGCCGCCGGCATCGAGGCGGCGTTCGTCGCCGGCGTCGACTTCTTCGTGACCCACCCCGTGCTCACGCGCGGGCGCGACGAGGAGTCGGGCGTGCTGCTGCCACGCATCACCGCCGACGGCGGCCCGCTCGTGCGTCGCGGGCTCGACATCCTCGCGGCGCTGATCGAGGAGGGCGTGGCGGCCGGCGAGCTGCGCGAGGTCGACCCGCGGGTCACGGCGGAGGTCCTGATGCGGCTGATCCTGAGCTACTTCGCCTTCCCCCCGATGCACGTGCGCGTGGAGGATCCACAGGAAGCCGCCGCGTTCGCCCACGCGCTGGTCGCCGGCGGGCTGCGAGCGGGCGTCGCCCGCGCCGCGCGCTAGGGCCGCTGGCACCGGGGGCAGTACGTGGTGCCGCGCTGGGCCACGACGGTCTTGCGCATCGCGGTGCCGCAGCGCGGGCAGGGCATCCCCTCCTGGCCGTAGGCGGACAGGAACGGCGCGTTGCGACCCGACTCGCCGTTGACCATCTGGTAGTCGCGGAACGTGGTGCCCTCGCGCTCGATGGCCTCGGTCAGCACCTCGCGGATGGCGGCGTGCAGGACCCGGGCGCGGTCGCGACCCACCCGCCGGGACGTCGGGTGGATGCGCGTGCGCCACAGCGCCTCGTCGGCGTAGATGTTGCCGACGCCCGCCACCAGCCGCTGCCCGAGCAGCGCGGCCTTGACCGGCGCGTTCGACCGCCGCAGGGCCGCGGCGAAGGCGTCGACGTCGAAGTCGTCGGAGAGCGGCTCCGGGCCGAGCGCGGCCAGCGTCGGGATGGCGGCGTAGTCGCCGGCCTCGACCACCGAGACCCGGCCGAAGCGGCGGGGGTCACGGAAGACGAGCTCCCGACCGTCGTCGAGCCCGAACCGGGCCCGCGCGTAGGGGTCCGGCGGCCCGAACGAGAAGGAACCGGTCATCCCGAGGTGGAGGACCAGCTCGAGGTCCTCGTCGAGCGGGCACACCAGGTACTTGCCCCGTCGCGTCACGTCCTCGACCCGCCTGCCCTCGAGCAGCGCGACGTCGCTGAACCGCTGCTCGGGGTGCGGATCCCACCAGACGGACGCCACGCGACGCCCGGCGAGCTCGGGCGCGAGCTGGCGGCGGACGGACTCGACCTCGGGGAGCTCTGGCACGCCGCCGAGGGTAACCCCCGGCGTGTCCTACCCTCCCGGCATGCCTGGACGAGACCGCAACGCCGAGGGGCGTGCCGAGAACCAGCGGCCCCGCGACCGCACGGGGCGGCCGCTGCCGTACGACACCACCGAGACGGCGTTGGCCGACGAGGCGTCCTACGACACCGTGGACGGCGCCCTGGCCGCCGGCGTGGCGCGGTGGGACGCCGAGCGGTACTTCGAGGCCCACGAGTGCCTCGAGGACGTGTGGCACCACGCCGCACCGGAGGACCGCGAGTTCTGGAAGGGCGTCATCCAGATCGCGGTGGGGTGCGTGCACCACCAGCGCGGCAACCCCGACGGAGCGGTGACGTTGCTCGAACGCGCCGCCGGGCGGCTCGAGGGTTACCCCGACGTCCACCACGGCGTCGACGTCGAGGAGCTCGTCGTCTTCGCCCGCGGCGCCGTGGCCGCCATCCGAGACGCGGGCTTCTGTGTCGAGGTCGGCTACCCCGAGTTCCCCCGGATGGACGACGGGCCGTGGGTGCACGCGCCCGACGCGCCGCCGACCCCCCTGACGCGCGACCCCCCGTGGATGGCGGCCGCCCGTCGCGATCCCGAACCCGATCCCGAGTGAGGACCCCCGTGGCCACCCCAGACGACCTCGCCGCCGGCCTCGAGCCGGGCTCCCGGCTCCGCTGCGACGGTTGCGGCAACGTCACACGCTTCGACGTCGTCGCGACCGAGCGGACCCGTCGCTTCCACCACTTCGACCTCGGCGGCGACGGCGCCGTCGACGAGGAGGAGGTCCTGAGCCGGGCGATCGAGTCCGTGACGTGTCGCTGGTGCGGCCGGGACGACGCCATCCTGGTCGAGCCGGCACCCTCGGCGACGCCCGATCCCCGCTGACGCTCCGGGAGGCCGGGTGTACGGTCTGCGCATGGACCGCTCCCGACTCCGTCCCGTCGCCGCCGCGCTCGCGGCGGTCGCCGGCGTGCTGGCGGGCATCGCGATGGTCCGGCGGACGCGCCGCCAGCGGTCACCCGAGCTGTTCGCCCCCGAGCCCGTCACGCCCGCCCGCGCGGGTGGCCGGCGCGGTCGGCCCGAGGACCGCGGTCGCGGACCGTCCTTCGGCCTCGACGTCGACCGGTTGAAGGAGACCGGGGGCTTCGAGCCGGTCGTGCACTACCTGACGTACATCCAGGAACAGCGCGGCGACGGCTCCCACCTCCTGTTCGTCCGCTACGACGACCTCGACGCCATGGCCGAGATCGACGGGGAGCCGACGCCGTCGTTCCTCGAACGTCTCGAACAGCTCGGGGTCGTCGTCAGCACCAACTGACGGTGCCCGCCTCCGAGCCCACCGCACCGTCGCCTCCGGCAGCTGCCGACCTGCTGGCCATCCCGCCGGACGACTGGGCGTGGCTGCTGGTGCGCGTCCGCCGCGGGCTGCACGCGCTCGACGACGCCGCGCTGGACCCGACGGCGCAGCGGCTGCGGGCGTCGCCGGCGAGTCGCCTCGCCGGGGGACGGATGCGCCAGGCACTCGCCGGCGTCCTCGCCACGGACGGGCCGGTGTGGCGCTCGGTCCACGCCGTCCTGGTGGAGGATCCGCCGCCGGCACGGCTCGGCTGGCTCGTGACGGGGGACCGTCCCGTCCGGGCCCGGCGGAGACCCGCAGCCGCCGCGACGGCTCCGCGGGGTGACGACCAGCCCGGGCGCGCGGACGAGCTCCGGCGGGCGAAGGAGCGGGCCCGCAGCCTGCGTGCGGAGCTGGACGAGCTGCGGCGCCAGCTGGGCGGCGCGGAGGCACGTGCCGAGCGCCTCGAGGAGCGGGTGGTCGCGCAGGGGGAGGAGCTCAGCCGGGAGCGGGAGCTCGTCCGGGAGCTCCGCGACGAGGTGGCGCAGCTGCGCGACGAGCAGCCACGGCTCGTCGAGCGCGAGCGCCGGCGGAGCGAACGTCGGATCGCCGAGCTCGAGGCCGAGCTGCAGGACGTGCGCCGACGGGACGAGACGCGCCGGGAGGCGCGTGCCCGGGAGGAGCGTGCCCGGGAGCTGGCCGCCCAGCGTGCCCGGGAGGAGGCGGCCACGACCGAGCGGCGACGTCGCCAGCCCCAGGCGCGCGTGCGACCGGGGCGTCCCACCGTGCTGCCGCGGTCGATCGCACCGGGGACCCGCGAGGAGGCCGAGGCACTCCTGGGTCCGGGGCGCCTCGTGCTGGTCGACGGCTACAACGTGACCCTGTCCCGCAAGCCGCAGCTCTCCCTCGAGGAGCAGCGCGAGTGGCTCATCCGCGTGCTCGCTGGTCTCGCCTCCCGCCGCCGGGTACGGCCCCAGGTCGTCTTCGACGGCCGCGGGGACGGCGGCGGAGGTCGCCCCGGGGACGCCGCTCGCGGGGTCTCGGTGGTGTTCTCGCCGTCGGGCGTGACGGCGGACGACGAGATCGCGCTCGCGGTCGAGGCGACCGACGAACCCGTCGTCGTGGTGACCGACGACCGGGGGCTGCGCGACCGGGTTCGCCCCCACGGCGCGGACCTCCTGCGGGCCGATCAGTTCCTCGGTGCGGCGGGCTGACCGGCGCGTCCGTCGTCGTGTCACCCGTGGGGCGAGGGGGTGCTGGTTGCTACCGTGCCGCCCCAACGCCGCGCGCCGGGGTCTCCCCGCGGAGGCATCCCGTGATCGAAGTCCACCTGATCGGCTACACGGCCGACCTGCGCCACCTCGTCCTGGATCTGGACGAGGGGGCTGACGGGCGGTACCGGCTCGTCGTGGACCCCGACCTGTTCGCCACGGTCGACCAGCTCCGGGACGAGCGCCGGGGGACCGGACTGCCGGTCGGCGACGTCGAGGAGTTCCTCAGCGTGGAGGAGCTGGCGGCGCTCCGCGAGGACGACGACACCGACGAGGCCGGTGGCGAGCTCGACCACGCCGACCGGGACGACGAGGTCGAGGAGTCCGGCGGCGGGATGTGGAACCGGGACGACACGCTGTTCGGCCCGCGCGAGGAGGAGCCCGAGCCGGACCCGGAGCCGGAGCCGGAGCCGGAGCCGGAGCCCGAGCCGGAGCCCGAGCCGGAGCCCGAGCCGGAGCCCGAACGCCGGATCTCCCCACAGGTACGGCTGGTGTCGCCGTCGCCGTTCGAGCCCCCCGCGCGACCGGCTCCCGAGCCCGTCCGGGCGCCCGAGCCGCGAGCCGCGCCTCCGCCGCCGCCTGCGCCGGCCCGGGAACCCGTCCGGGAGCCGGAACCGGATCCGGAGCCGGAGCCCGATCCCGAGCCCCCGCCGGCGGCGGTCGACCCGAAGCTGAGCCCCGCGCAGATCCAGTCCATGCTGCGGTCGGGTCGCTCGCCCCGGGTGGTCGCGCGCGAGGCGGGGACGGACGTGGCCTGGATCGAGCGCTGGCTGCCGCCGATCCTGGCCGAGCGCACGCGCATCCTCGACCGGGCCCAGGCCAAGCGTCTGGAACGGCCGCGGCTGGGCCGGTCGCGTGACTCCCTCGGCCAGGCGGTCGAGCGCAACCTCGCGGCGAAGGGGGTCGGGGCCGACGACCTCGTGTGGGAAGCGGCCCGTCGCAAGGACGGTCGCTGGAAGGTGTCCGTCCGGTTCCCGCACCGCGATCGCGTCCGGACCGCGACCTGGACCTACGACCCGAGCGACGACGAGCTCAAGCCGGCGAGCGACCTCGCCCACGAGCTCGGGTTCTCGCGTGGCAAGGACGCGGCCGACGAGCGACCGCCGGCGGAGAAGGCGACCGCGAAGAAGGCGACCGCGAAGAAGGCGACCGCGAAGAAGGGGACGGCGAAGAAGGCGACCGCGAAGAAGGCGACGGCGAAGAAGGCGACGGATCGCCGGTCGTCCTCCCGCTGACGTGGGGCCGCCGCGCTACGTCCCGCTGCTGCTCGTGCTGGCCGTCGCCTGCGGCCCCGGTGGCGACGTCGTCGCCCCGGCGTCCCCGTCGCCGACGGTCGATCGTGCCGAGCAGCTGGCCGACGTGACGGCCGCGGTGGCCGACGTCGCGGCGGCGCAGGCCGCCGCCGACCCGTTGCTCGCCTCGGCGCTGACGGGGGTCCGGGAGGTCGACGTCCTCGTCGCGCGCCTGCGCGATCCGGCGACGGTGGACACCGCCAAGGACCAGTGGCCACGGGTGGCGTCCGCCGTCGACGGGGTCGACCTGGCGCCGCTGCGTCCCGCGATCCGGAGGATCGCCTTCACGGTCGACCGTGCCCGGGCCGCCCTCGCCATCGCGGAGCGGACCGCACCGACCGACTGGGAGGCGCGCTACCTCGCAGCGGAGGACGAGACCCTCCTCGCCGTGCGGACCTACGCGCAGGAGGCGGATGCCCTGGCGCAGGTGCTCGAGCGGTACTGGCCGACCTACGAGGCCATCGCCGCGCTGACCGGACCGTTCGTGGAGCGCCGCTGGGTGTACCGCTCGAGCGAGGAGGCAGCCGCCGCCTACGAGGTGGAGATCTCGCGCCATCTCGCCGAGCTCGCCCGGGCGCAGGCGAGCATCGAGGAGTTCCGGGAGCGACGCGACGAGGCGGGGCGGGCCGTCAACGAGGCCGTCGCCGAGACGCGAGAGGTGTTCCGCGACCGGCCGACGGCCGAACCGTCGGTGACGCCGTGAGCCTCGAGCGGGCGCGGCTGGGCCCCGGTGCCGCACACCTGTCGGAGCGTTCCGGCGTGGCGGCCACGGTCGCGATCCTCCTCGCCCTGCTGGGGCTCGCGGCCACCATCTGGCGACCGCTGGCGCCGCCCCTGGGTGCCGTGACGACCGACCTCGACACGTTCGTCCCCGAGGTCCTGCGCACGGTCGAGGCCTTCCGTGGGCCGCGCTACGTCGCCGGCGTCGTGCGGCTGACGCTGGAGCTCGCGATCCCCCTGTTCGTGGTCTGGACCGCCCGGGGACGACGCTTCGTCGCACGGGTGGCCGGCGCCTCGGCACACGCGCCCTGGCGGGGAGGTCTCGTCGCGGCGGCCATCACCCTGGCGGTCACGCTCACGACGCTGCCCCTCGACGTGTGGATCGGGTACGTCCACGACGGCGCCTGGGGGTTCCGGACGTCCGACGCGGGGCTGTGGGCCCGGGACCGTGCCGTGACCCTGGCGTTGTCGCTCACGGTCGCATGGCTCGCGGGGACGATCCTGGTCTGGGCCGTGCGGCGGTGGCCGCGGTCGTGGCCGTGGCGCCTCGTGATCATCGGGACCGGGCTCGCGGCGGTCCTCGTGCTCGTGCACCCCCTGGTCATCGAGCCGCTCTTCAGCGAGCGGACGCCCCTCGCGGACGGGCCCGTCCGCGACGAGATCGAGACCGTGCTCGAGGCCGCCGGCGAACCGGGGCTACCGATCGCCGTGGCCGACGCCAGTACGCGCACGACGCGGGTGAACGCCTACGTCACCGGGCTGGGCCCGACCCGCGCCGTGGTGCTCTACGACACCATCCTCGAGCTGCCGCCCGACCAGATCGCGGTGGTCGTCGCGCACGAGCTCGCACACCGCCAGCACGCCGACCTGCCCCGGGGCGTGCTGCTGACCGCGCCGGCGCTGCTCGTGCCGTTGCTCCTCCTGCGCGGGCTGTGGCGGTCCCCGGGCGCGGCTGCCCTGGT
>JAHWKB010000387.1 GCA_019348115.1 Actinomycetota bacterium
GTGCATCCGGTGGACGAGCAGCGCGAGGTGCACGTCGAGGCGCGTGGTCGCGTCGACCGTGAACGGGCCGAGGATCCGCTCGAGCTTCTCGACGCGGTAGCGCAGGGTGTTGTAGTGGAAGTGCAGTCGACGGGCCGCCTCGGCCACGTTGCAGTTGGTCTCCAGCAGGACCTCCAGGGTGTGCCGGAGATCGTTCGCGGCGTCGTCATCCCCGGCGAGGACGCCGAGGGTCTCGTCGGCGAAGCTCCGGAGCTCGTCCGGCGCCGGCACGAGCGAGAGCAGCCGGTACGCCCCCAGATCGTCGAAGTGCGCGACGGTCCCTCGTGCCCCCACCTGCCGGCCGATCGTCAGCGCCTTCGTCGCCTGCTCGTAGGCGACCGGGATGTCCTGCACGTCGGTCACCGGCCTGCCCATACCGGCGGAGGTCTCGGCGCGGATCTCGGTTGCGGTCCGACGGATGAGCTCGCGCATGAACGTCTTCGCGCGCGACCGGCCGTCCTCGCCGTCGAAGGCGGCGGTCAGGACGACGACCTCGTTGGAGAAGCGGACGACGGCGGCCCCGGGGTCGCGCTCGCGGATGTGCGTCCGGATGGTGGCGGCCAGCGGGGGGCGGCGCCGGCCCTCGTCGGGGACGACGTCGAGGGACGGGTCGTCGAGCTGGACGACGAGGCAGATGAGCCGGCGGTCGAGGTCCCAACCGAACGTCCGGGCACGCGCCAGCGCGTCGTCCCGGTCCCGCGCGCGGCCCACCAGGAGGTCGTGCATCAGCTCGTTCTGGTACTTCGCCTCGACGGCGAGGAGCTCGTCGCGTTTGGCGATCTCGAGGGCCGTGACGGTGGCAGCGGTCTCGAGCGCCAGCCGGGCGTCGTCGCTGTCGACGAGCGCGACCACGTGGCCGTAGACACGGCTGCCTGCGGAGACGGTGACGGCCGTCCCGATCGGCTCGCCGCCGTGGAGCAGCTCGCCGCCGCGCAGCTCGAGGGATGCGTCGAGCCGGTCGTCGTCGCCGGCGCGGGCGAGGACGCGCCGGTCGGTGTCGAGGATGGCGGCCGGTGCCCCCGTGAGCTCGGACAGCTGGGCCACGATGGCGTCCAACCCACCGCCGGCCAGGACGAGGTGCAGGAACGCCCGGTGGATGCCCTCCGAACGTGCCAGCCGCGTGGCGTGCTGGCGGAGGATGTCGGCGAGGACGTCGTGGGCGACGTCGTCAGGGG
This sequence comes from Actinomycetota bacterium, assembly GCA_019348115.1. Lineage (GTDB taxonomy): Bacteria > Actinomycetota > Nitriliruptoria > Nitriliruptorales > Nitriliruptoraceae > JAHWJY01. The sequence continues at coordinate 1,215 of JAHWKB010000387.1, forward strand.
CGCGTCCGCTCCGCAGCACGGCCAGGGGGAGACTGCGCTCATCGGCCGCGTCCAGCACCCGGTCCGGCAGCCCGTCCCCGTCGGGACCGACGTCGAGCACGAGGCCGGCGACCCCCACGTCCGCGGCCGATCGCACGAGCGTGACGAGACGACGGCGCTCCGTCTTCGACGCGGACACCGTCGTGACCCCGAGCTCGTTGGTCGCCACGTCGGCGATCCGGGCGGGCGTGTCGAGCGCGCGGACGCGCTCGACGAGGTGGTCGAGCCCGGCGCGTCCCGCGACGACCTCCGAACCGCGCAGCGCGGCCGTGGCGAGCAGGTCGCGGACCGGGAGCCACGGGGTCAGCGGGGTGTCCGGTGGGTCCGCCCCGAGATCGTCCGTCGCCATCGTCCCACCGGGGTTGTCACGTCTCGCCAATCCTAACGGGCCTCCCTCGGCGGGAGTGCACGTGTGCGCGCCGAGGCGTCCGCACTACCGTCGCCGGCGTCGACCGTCGCACACCCGGGAGGGACGTCCATGTCGATCGAGGTCCGCAAGGTGGAGATCAAGAGCGTCCGCGACGCCTCGGGCCTCGACGACCTCATCGCCCAGGGGGTGTTCGGTGCCGATGACGTGGTCGCCGTCATCGGCAAGACCGAGGGCAACGGCGGGGTCAACGACTACACCCGGATCCTCGCCGACGACGCCTTCCGCACGGTCCTCCTCGAGCGTGGCTCGCGGAGCCGCGAGGAGGTGGAGCAGCTCCCCATGGTGTGGTCGGGGGGCTGCGACGGCGTGATCACGCCGCACGCGACGGTGTTCGCCCGCGTCGACGACGCCGCCGGGCCGGTCGACGAGCCGCGCCTCACGGTCGGGATCGCGATGTCCGACGTGATCCTGCCGGAGGACATCGGGCGACCGGCGATGGTCGAGAAGGTCGCCGAGGGCGTCAAGCGGGCCATGGAAGCGGCCGGGATCAGCGACCCGGCCGAGGTGCACTACGTCCAGACGAAGACCCCCCTCCTCACGCTCGACACCATCACCGACGCCCACGACCGCGGCGAGACCGTCTACACCGAGGACACGCTGTACTCGATGGACATCTCGAACGGCACGAC
>JAHWKB010000388.1 GCA_019348115.1 Actinomycetota bacterium
CAGTTCATCCAGCTGTGCAACCGCGCCTCCGTCCCGATCCTGTTCTGCCAGAACATCACCGGCTTCATGGTCGGCACGCGCTACGAGCAGGGCGGGATCATCAAGGACGGCGCCAAGCTCATCAACGCCGTGTCGAACTCCGAGGTCCCGCACCTCACGCTCATGATGGGCGCGTCCTACGGCGCCGGGAACTACGGCATGTCGGGACGCGCGTACGACCCGCGGTTCGTGTTCACCTGGCCGAACCACCACATCGCGGTCATGGGCCCGCAGCAGCTCGCCGGCGTGCTGTCGATCGTCGCGCGGTCGGCGGCCGAGAACCGGGGCGAGGAGTACGACGACGCCCAGGACCAGGCCATCCGGCAGATGGTCGAGACCCAGATCGAGGCGGAGTCCAACGCGCTCTTCGCCTCGGGGCAGGGCTGGGACGACGGCGTCATCGACCCGCGCGACACCCGCCACGTCCTCGGCATGGCGCTGTCCGCGGTCCACAACAACGAGGTGGCCGGCGCGTCCGGCTACGGGGTGTTCCGGATGTGAGCGAGGGTCGCGTGATGTCGGACGGAGCCGCGGCTGGCCGCCGGTCCGTGGTGTCGAAGGTGCTGATCGCGAACCGGGGCGAGATCGCCGTCCGGGTCGCCCGGACCTGCCGAGAGATGGGGCTCGCGACGGTGGCGGTGTTCTCCGACGCCGACGCCGACGCGCTCCACGTCGACGTCTGCGACGAGGCGGTCCGCATCGGCGGCCCGGCGCCGGCCGACTCCTACCTCCGGATCGACGCCATCCTCGACGCCGCGCGGCGGACCGGCGCCGACGCCGTCCATCCCGGCTTCGGGTTCCTGTCCGAGAACGCGGACTTCGCCAGGGCCGTCCTGGAGGCCGGGCTCGTGTGGGTCGGCCCCGCGCCCGAGGCGATCGCGGCCATGGGGGACAAGCTCGAGGCCAAGCGCCGCATGGCCGACGCCGGCGTGCCGCTGCTGCCGAGCGTCGACCTCGGGGACTCGTCGCCGGGAGACGACGATCTCGCCGTCCTCGCCGGCGAGGTCGGGTTCCCGCTGATGGTGAAGGCGGCCGCCGGCGGTGGCGGCAAGGGCATGCGCGTGGTCCGTTCCGCCGACGACCTCGGCGAGGCGGTCGCGGCCGCGCAGCGCGAGGCCGTCGGGGCGTTCGGCGACGGGCGGGTCTTCCTCGAGCGCTACGTCGAGGCGCCCCGCCACGTCGAGATCCAGATCCTCGGCGACCGGCACGGCACCGTCGTGCACGTCTTCGAGCGCGAGTGCTCCATCCAGCGCCGCCATCAGAAGGTCATCGAGGAGTCGCCGTCGCCGGTCCTGACCGACGAGGTCCGCAGCGCCATGGGCGCCGCGGCCGTCGCCGCCGGCGAGGCGATCGGCTACGAGAGCGCCGGCACCGTCGAGTTCATCCTCGACGCGTCCGACCCGTCCGCCCCGACGTTCGCCTTCCTCGAGGTGAACACGCGCCTCCAGGTCGAGCATCCCGTGACGGAGCTCGTCACCGGCCTCGACCTCGTGCGCCTCCAGCTGCTGGTCGCGATGGGGGAGCCGCTCCCGTTCGCGCAGACCGACCTGGAGCAGCGCGGGCACGCCATCGAGGCGCGCCTCTACGCGGAGGACCCGGCCAACGGCTACCTGCCGGCGACCGGCACGCTGCACGCGTTCGAGCCGGCCGACGTCGACGGCGTCCGCTACGACGCCGGCGTCCGCAGCGGCGACGTCGTCTCGCCGCACTACGACCCGATGCTCGCGAAGGTGGTCGCGTGGGCGCCGACCCGCGGCGAGGCCGCGGCCCGGCTCGCCCGGGCGCTGGAGCGGAGTGTCGTCCACGGCGTCCGCACGAACCGCGACCTGCTCGTGGCGATCCTCCGCGAGGACGCGTTCCTCGCCGGCGACACGACCACGGACTACCTCCCCGAGCGGTACCCGACGGACGAGGCGCGCGGCTTCGCGCCGGCCGCCGGGGCGATCGAGGTCGCGTCGGCGGCGGTGACGCTCGCGTCGGTGGCGTCCCGCCCAGGTCCGGGCGACGGCGCGGGCGCCGGCGTGCTCGCGACGATCCCGCCCGGGTTCGCGAACGTCCCGCTCGTCGACCAGACGGTCGCCTACCGCGTCGCCGACGAAGAGGTCGCGGTGCCGTGGCGTCGCCGGCGCGACGGCTCCTTCGAGCTCGGTCTCGGCGACCGCACGGTTGAGGCGCGGCTCGTCGCCGTCGACGACCGCACGGTGACGGTCGAGCTCGACGGTCACCGGCAGCGGGTGCGTCGCTCGACCGTCGGCCG
>JAHWKB010000122.1 GCA_019348115.1 Actinomycetota bacterium
CGTCGAAGGTGACCTCACCGTGGCCGGACGGGGCGTCGAGGAAGCCCATCGCCGGCAGCAGCCGCTCGACGGTGACGCCGGGCGTGTCGATGGGCACGAGCACCATCGAGTGGCGCGCGTACCTGTGGGCCTCCGGATCGGTGACCCCCATGAAGATCAGCACCTCGCAGTTCGGGTGGCCGACCCCCGTGCTCCACCACTTGCGGCCGTTGAGCACGATCTCGTCGCCGTCGACGGTCGCGGTCGCCTCCATGTTGGTGGCGTCGGAGGAGGCCACGTCCGGCTCGGTCATGCAGAACGCCGAGCGGATGTGACCGTCGAGCAGCGGCTGCAGCCAGCGCTCCTGCTGCGTGGCGTTGCCGTAGTGGAGGAGGAGCTCCATGTTGCCCGTGTCGGGGGCGTTGCAGTTGAAGACCTCGGGCGCCAGGAGCGAGCGGCCCATCCGCTCCGCGAGCGGGGCGTACTGGAGGTTGGTCAGGCCGGCACCGTGCTCCTCGTCGGGGAGGAACAGGTTCCACAGGCCGGCCTCCTTGGCGAGGCCCTTCCACTCCTCGACGAGCGGCGACGCCGTCCACGGCTGCGGCTGGGCCTGCAGCTCGCGGACGTGGTCGCCCTCGACGGGGTCGATGTGCTCGCTGACGAACCCGTCGAGGCGCTCGAGCAGGTCACGCGTGCGGTCGTCGTGCGCGAAGTCCATCGGTCCCCCAGAGCATCACGGTGGACGGTGCGGAAGGCGGGACCGTAGCGGCGTTGTTGAGCGATGGTCGATAGCGACCCGGGCGTCAGTACGTGAGGACGCGGTCGTTCGCGAACGTGGCCTCGACGAGCTCGCCGGGCGTCGCGAAGCGCGCGTTCTTGCCCTCGAGATCGGCCTCGGTCACGCCCCGGGCCTTCGACGACGCGCCCGAGACGAGGATCTCGACGCCGGCGTCGACGAGCGCCCGGAGGTGCTCGCCCATCGCGCCGGTGCCGACGCCCTGGACCGCGTCGAGCGAGGCGTCGCGGATCAGCTGGGCACCGTCCCCGGCGAGGAACAGGGTCACCGTGTGACCGGCGTCGAGCGCGGCCTTGGCGACGAGGGTCCCGAGCGCGGCGCGGGTCGGCGCCTCCGGGCCGTGGGTGATGTGGACGAGCAGGCTCCCCACCGTGGACCTCCGATCGGCGCCCACCGGCCCTCGGTGGTGTGCCGTCCGCGAGCGTCCCCCTCGCCGATCCGTCGGTCAAGCACCAGGGCGGGGCAGGCCCATCGGGTTCGGGAACGGGATCACGTCGGCGGCGACGACGGCCGCGGCAGCGGGTCGGAGCAGGCCGAGCAGCTCCTTCCGCTCCGGCTCGGTGAGGGCCGCGTACGGGGCGCCGGCGAGCTCGTCGGTGCGGGCCTCGATGCCGGCGCGGACCGCGTCGCCGGCGGGGGTGGTCGTGCCGCCGGCGACGAGGCCCTGCTGCTCCAGCCGGGCCGTGGCCGCGGCCCAGTCCTCGTGGGTCCAGCCGCGGTTGTCGCGGAGGAGCGCCGGCGGCGTGCCGGTCGAGGCGGCGAACAGCACGTGGATGCCGCAGCCGTCGAGGGCAGCGGTGACGAGGCACGCGACGTGGCCGTCGCCGCGGTGCTCGCGCAGGGTCGTCGCCGACTGCCACAGGGCCGCGACCGGATCCTCCGACGTGGACACCGCGCGGTTGGCGGCGAACAGCGGACGCCCCGCCGGCGCCGCCGCCTCCGCCACCTTCCCGAGGAGGGGCAGCGCGCGGTCCGCGACGGCGTCGATGCCGGGAGCGGCCCGTCGCAGCGCAGCCGCCGCCGATGACGCGCGCGCCTCGAGGACCGCTGCCGGCGTGGCGTGGGTCCACGCGTCGGGGAGCGAGCGGGCCACCATGTCGGGCGAGAAGTTCGCGAACGTGGCCGTCACGACGGCCGGGTCGACGGCCCCGAGCGGTGCCGAGCGGGCAGCGAAGTAGCCCATCCAGAACCCGCGCAGGCCGACCTCGCGGTTCGCGGTGCGACACTCGTCGGCGAAGTACGTGACGGCGTGCAGCGTCTCGAGGAGCTGCCAGACCCGGCGCGCGTACGGCGTTCCCGACATCGCGCTGCCTCAGGCGTCGAAGCGGTCGGGCACGGCCGGCGGACGCGGGAACACGTCCTCCGCCGCGACCACCGCGGACGCGATCGGCTGGAGGAGCTCGAAGAGCCGTCGGCAGCCGCCCTCGCCGAGGGTCTCGTACGGCCCGGACGCCAGCCGGTCGGTGTCGTCCTCCAGCGCCTGCCGCCACGCCTGGCCGCGGGCGGTCAGCCCGCCGGCGGGGTCGAGCCAGCCGCGCTCCTGCAGACGCACCTCCGCTGCGCCCCACGCCTGGTCGTCCCACAGCCGGGTGCGCTGGTAGAAGCTCCGCCGCAGCTGGTCCTGCGACGCCGCGTAGGTGACGAGCACCTCGACGGGGTGCAACCCCGATGCCGTGAGCAGCGCCACGTGCCCGTCACCGCGGTGCTCGCGCAGGGTCGCGAGCACCTGCCAGAGATCGGCGAACGGCGTGCCCGGCGGCGGGACGGCCGCGTTCGCCGCGGCGAGCGGGCGGCCCACGAGATCCGCGCCGGCCACGGCGTCACGCGCGAGCGCGGTCGCCTCCTCGAGGCCGTCCGTGGGTGCGCCGGCGCGCACGAACATCGCCTCCATCGCGCGGCCCCGCGCCGCGAGCACCTCCGCCGGCGAGGCGGCCTCCCACGCAGCGGGCAGGCCGAACCCGACGACGACCGGCGAGAAGTTGAAGAACAGCGCGGTCACGACCTCCGGGCCCACGGGTCCGAGCGGGGCGGCCCGACCGGCGAAGTACCCCTGCGCCGTCGGCTCGAGCCCGATCCCGGTCCAGGTCTCGCGCGCGTCCCGGGCGAAGTACAGGGGCGTGTGCACGAGCTCGATGACCCCGTGCATCGCGCGGGCGAGTCGTGCGGCGGCGACGGGCAACGGAGAGCCTCTCGGTCGGGGGGTCGGTCCGGCGCCGACCGGACGAGCCTAACGGTGGGGGCATGCCCCGCCCTGCCCCTACCGTCTGCCCTCCGCCCCTCCACGAGGATGCCCGTGTCCGACGACCAGCTCCGCCGCGCGCCGGCGATCGGCGTGCCGCTGGCGCTGCTGGACCTCGCGACCGTAGCGGCCGACGCCGCGCCGCGGGACGCCCTCCTCCGCTCGACCGAGCTGGCCCGGCTGGCGGAGACGCTCGGCTACGCGCGCTTCTGGGTCGCGGAGCACCACACCATGCCAGGCGTGGCGAGCTCGGCGCCGGAGGTGCTCCTCGCCCACGTCGCGGCCGCGACGGCGACGATCCGCGTGGGCTCCGCCGGCGTCATGCTCCCCAACCATCCCCCGTTGCTGGTCGCCGAGCGGTTCGGCACGCTCGAGGCGCTCCACCCGGGCCGCATCGACCTCGGCATCGGCCGGGCGCCCGGCACCGACCAGCGCACCGCGCGGGCGCTCCGCCGCGCCCAGGACGTCATCGACGGCCAGGCGTTCGTGGACGAGGTGCAGGAGCTCGCGCGGTGGTTCACGGGCGACTTCCCGGCCGACCACCCGTACGCCGGGCTGACGGCGGTCCCCGGCGGGGCGCGTCCGCCCTTCTGGCTGCTGGGCTCCAGCGGGTTCAGCGCGCAGGTGGCGGCCGTGCTCGGCCAGCGCTTCAGCTTCGCCTACCACTTCGCGCCCGACCACCTCCTGTCCGCCCTGTCGCTCTACCGCGAGCGGTTCACGCCGAGCGAGGACCTCGACGCCCCGTACGCCTCGATGGGGGTGTCGGTCATCTGCGCCGAGACCCACGAGGAGGCGGCGCGGCTGGCGCGTGTCCCCGCGCTCGCGATGGTCCGCATGGCACGCAACGAGCGCCTGCCGATGCCGACCCTGGCGGAGGCCGACGCGGCAGCGTTCGATGACCGCGAGGAGGCCTTCGCCGCCCACCGGCTGTCGACGTACGTGATCGGCACGCCCGACGCCGTCGTCGCGGAGCTCGCGGAGCTCGTGCGACGCACCGGCGTCCAGGAGCTCGTCCTGACCGGGCTCTTCTCCGACCCCCAGGCCCAGCGCCGGAGCTTCACCCTGGTCGCCCGTGCGTCGGGGCTCTCCCCCGTCCCCACCTAGGCTCGACCCATGGACACTCCCGCCGACACGACCACCTTCGCGGACCTCGCGCTGCGCCCCGAGCTCCTCGACATGCTCGACGAGCTCGGCTACGAGGAGCCCACGCCGATCCAGCGCGAGGCCATCCCGCCGCTGCTCGACCGGAAGGACCTCCTCGGCCAGGCCGCGACCGGCACCGGCAAGACCGCCGCGTTCGCGCTGCCGGTCCTCCAGCACCTCCCCGCCGGCGACCGCGGCGACGCCCCGACGGCCCTGGTGCTCGTGCCGACGCGCGAGCTGGCGATGCAGGTGTCGGAGGCGTTCCACCGCTACGGCCGCAAGCTCGGTGCCCGGGTCCTGCCGGTGTACGGCGGCCAGCCGATCTGGCGCCAGCTGAAGGCCCTCGAGCGCGGCGTCGACGTCGTCGTCGCCACCCCCGGCCGCGCCATCGACCACATCACCCGCGGCACGCTCACGATGGACGCGCTGCGCGCCGTCGTCCTCGACGAGGCCGACGAGATGCTCGACATGGGCTTCCTCGAGGACATCGAGGCGATCCTCGCCGAGGTCCCCGAGGACCACCAGACGATGCTGTTCTCGGCCACGATCCCGCCGCGCATCGACGGCATGGCGCGGAAGTACCTGCGCGACCCCGTCCGCATCACGGTCGGCCGCGAGGCCGCGTTCGAGGGTGACGAGCCGCTCATCCGCGAGACCGCCTACGTCGTGCCGCGGAGCGCCAAGCCGGCCGCGCTCGGCCGCATCCTCGACATCGAGGCCCCGACGGCCGCGATCGTGTTCTGCCGCACCCGCAACGAGGTCGACGAGCTCACCGAGACCATGAACGGCCGCGGCTACCGCGCGGAGGCGCTCCACGGCGGGATGAGCCAGGAGCAGCGCGACCGGGTCATGGACCGGCTGCGGAACGAGACCGCGGACCTCCTCGTCGCGACCGACGTCGCCGCCCGGGGGCTCGACATCGACCACCTCACCCACGTCGTGAACTACGACGTCCCGTCCGCGCCCGAGTCCTACACCCACCGCATCGGTCGGGTCGGACGCGCCGGCCGCGAGGGTGTCGCCATCACGCTCGTGGAGCCGCGCCAGCACCGCATGCTCAAGGCCATCGAGCGCCACACCCGCCGCAGGATGGACGTGGAGAAGGTCCCGAGCGTGGCCGACCTGCGGGCGCGCCGTCTCGAGATGACGCGCGCGGCGCTGCACGAGAGCCTGCTCGTCGACGGCGACCACCTCGACCAGTTCCGCGTGGTCGTCGACAGCCTCACCGACGAGTTCGACGTCGTCGAGGTCGCGCTCGCCGCGATCAAGCTCGCGCACGAGGCGACCGGAGCCGGCGCCGACGACGAGGACGTCCCCGACGTGAGCCTCCAGACCGACCGGCCCGGTGACGGCGGCGGTGGTGGGAAGAACCGTCCCCCCCGGCGCGGACCCTCGGCCGGCACGACCCGGCTGTTCATCAACCAGGGCCGCACCGCCGGCATCCGGCCGAAGGACCTCGTCGGGGCGATCGCGAACGAGTCGAGCCTGTCCGGCCGCGACATCGGCGCCATCGAGATCACGTCGAACTTCTCGCTCGTCGAGGTCCCCGAGGCGGCCGCGGACGAGGTCATCCAGGCGCTGCGGAACACGACCATCAAGGGCAAGAAGGCCAACGTCCGGCGCGACCAGAAGGGCTGACCGATGACCGACCTGGAACGACTCCCCCTGGGGGACGACGCACCGCACGTCGTCAACGTCGTCGTGGAGGTCCCGGTGGGGAGCCGCAACAAGTACGAGTGGGACCCCGACCTGCAGGCGATGGTCCGCGACCGCGTCCTCCCCGGCGCCGTCCGCTACCCGATGGACTACGGCTTCGTGCCCTCCACCGAATCGGCCGACGGCGACCCGCTCGACGTGATCCTCGCCGCCTACGACCCGGCCTTCCCCGGCTGCGTCCTGCAGGCCCGGCCCATCGGCGTGCTCGACATGTCCGACACGTCGGGGGACGACCGCGCCATCCTCGCGGTCCCCGACGACGACCCGCGCTTCGACGACATCGAGGACGTGGGCGACCTCCCGCGCCAGAACCTGCAGGAGATCGAGGACTTCTTCCGCACGTACAAGGAGCTGGAGGGCGACGACGAGGTCGAGATCCGCGGCTGGCTCGACGCCGACGCCGCGCTCGAGCTCATCCGGGAATCCACCATCTGATCCACCGCCCGTGCGCAGGTCGTCGCGGCGGCGACCCGACGATCCGGGCGGATCGGCCCCGGCGGGTCGGCGTCCTTGACCGTGTCCTGCCGCGCTGCCATGGTCGCGGGCTGGGCAGAGACGGAACGAGGGACCCCTCCATGACCGACATCATCCGGGCGACCGGGCTGGTGAAGCGTTACGGCGACGTCACCGCGCTCGACGGCCTCGACCTCACCGTGCCGAAGGGGACCGTCCTCGGTCTCCTCGGACCGAACGGCGCCGGCAAGACCACCGCGGTGCGCATCCTCACGACGCTCCTCGTCCCCGACGCGGGGACGGCCGAGGTCGCGGGCATCGACGTCGTCGCGGATCCGGGCAGCGTGCGCGAGCGCATCGGGCTGTCCGGGCAGTACGCGGCCGTCGACGAGCACCTCACGGGCTTCGAGAACCTCGACATGATCGGGCGGCTGT
>JAHWKB010000389.1 GCA_019348115.1 Actinomycetota bacterium
ACCAGCTCGTAGGAGCGCAGGCGCCGGTCGAGGTGGTGCTCCACGAACGCCCGGACGAAGCTCGCCGCGACGACCCGCCGCTCCGGATCCTCGGCGGCGCCGGGGAGCGCCGCCCACTCGTCGCTCCCCAGGAGGCGCACCAGCTCGACGGTCCCCTCGTCGACGGCGCGCGTCCCCGGCGGGGCGCAGTCGGCGCAGAGGAGCCCGCCGCGGGCGACCGACAGGAACGCGTGCGGGCCGGGACGTCGGCAGCTGGCGCACGCCTGCGTGAAGACCGGGAAGCCGACCGCCCCCGCGACACGCAGGAGCGTCGCGTCGGTGAAGATCGCCGGGTACGGCGGCTGCGCGTCGAGCGCCTGGAGTCCGGCCCGCAGCAGCAGGAACAGCCGGTTGTCGCGCTCTCCCTCCTGGGCGACGAGGTCGACGAGCTCCACCATCGGCGCGGCGCACGCCGAGAGGTCGAAGTCCTCCCGGATGTGGGCGTGCGGGGCGATGAGGTCGGCCTGGTTCACGATGTCGAGGCTGCGACCCTCGTAGAGCTGGAGGTCGACGTGGCTGAACGGCTCGAGCCGTCCCCCGAACCTCGAGCCGGGCCGCCGCACACCCTTGGCGACGGCCCTCACCTTCCCCCGCCCCTGGGTGAGCAGGTGGAGGATGCGGTCCGTCTCCCCCAGCTTGTAGGTCCGGAGGACGATGCCCTGGTCACGGTAGGTCGCCACGGGCGCTGTCGGGTCAGGCCTCCGGCGGGGGGGGCTGGTCGCCCGGGCTCCCGCCCGTGCGCCCACCGCGGCCCCCCTCGGACCCGCCCTTCTTCTTCGTCCCGATGATCGCGGTCGACAGGAGCTGTGGCTCCTCGTCGTCGAGCGCCTCGGCCCGGAGCGAGGTCACGACCGCGACCGTGAGGATGACGGTGATGACCGTCAGGCTCAGCCAGATCGGCAGGTGGTAGACGTCGAGGAGCAGCATCTTCACCCCGACGAACGCGAGGATCGCCGCGAGCCCGCGGTCGAGGTAGCGGAACCGGCCGTGCATGCCCGCGAGCGCGAAGTACAGCGCGCGGAGGCCCAGGATCGCGAAGGCGTTCGAGGCGAACACGATGAAGGGCTCGCGGCTCACCGCGAGGATCGCCGGCACGGAGTCGACGGCGAACACGACGTCGGTCGCCTCGACGAGCACGAGGACCGCGAACAGCGGGGTCGCCATCCGGACCCCGTCGACCTTGGTGAACAGCTTCTGCCCGTCGAGTTCCGTCGAGACCGGGATGAAGCGCTTGACCCCCCGCAGCACCGGGTTGTGCTCGGGGTCGACCTCCTGCCCGGAGTGCTTCAGCATCTTGAACGCGGTGTAGAGGAGCAGCGCGCCGAAGACGTAGAGGATCCAGTCGAACTTCTCGATGAGCGCGACGCCGGCGAAGATGAAGATCGCCCGCATGACGAGCGCCCCGAAGATGCCCCAGAAGAGCACGCGGAACTGGTACTTCTGCGGCACCTGGAAGTAGGCCATGATCACGGCCCACACGAAGACGTTGTCGACCGACAGGCTCTTCTCGATCAGGTAGCCGCCGTAGTACTCACCACCGGCCTGCCAGCCCCACGCCCACGCGACGACGAGACCGAACGCCAGGCCGATCGAGATCCACACGGCCGACTCGATCGACGCCTCCTTGATGGAGATGTCGTGCGGCGTGCGGTGGACCAGCAGCAGGTCGAGCAGCAACATCAGGACGATCGCCGCGATGAGCGCGATCCACGCCCAGCCCGGGACGTCGAGCTGGACGAAGCTGCCCGCACCGGGGGTCTCGGCGGCCAGGAGCAGGGGGAGCGACAACGACGTGCCTTCCAGCGGGAACGCCCGGGCGCAGGGAGTGCTCGAGCGCCCGGAAGGTAGCGCTCCCGGCCCTCCCCACCGGCCACCGACCACCGCCGACCGACGGGGCCGGGATGCTCACACGAGCGGCCACGGGTACGGACGGGGGCCCCTCGGCTCGGGGTAGACGCGCCACGCCGCGACCGCCACGGCGCGGTCGTGCAGGCGGCGCTGCTCGGGCCCGGTCAGCAGCCGGTCGAGGACGCGGGTCGCCGGCTCGTCCCTGGCGAGGGCCTCCGCGAGCCGCGCCGCGTCCGCGCGCAGCTCCGGGTCGACCTCCTCGCCGGCGAACTGCCACGCCACGGTGCGCAGCTTCGGCTCCTCCGCGAAGCTGACCCCGTGGTCGACGAGGCGGATGCGGTCGCCCTCGAGCAGCACGTGGCCGCCCTTGCGGTCGGCGTTGTCGATGACGGCGTCGAACACGACCA
>JAHWKB010000390.1 GCA_019348115.1 Actinomycetota bacterium
GCGACGGCGCTCAGCGCGACGAACTTCTTCTGGAAGGTCTTCATGGATGCGTCCCTTGTGTGTCGGGTTGCGGTGCAGTGACCGGCGCCGGGGGACCGGCGTTCCGGCTACTACTATCTCAGTAGTAGACGCTGACTTCCACGGTCCGGGGGGCCGTTCGGCCGCTGACCGTGGTCCGGGCGGACCGGAGCGCGTTGCGACCATCATGGCCCGCCGTCACGGGCTCGCGACCGGCTCGGTGCGTCCGTCCTGCCCCCGGCGGAGGGTGATCGGTCAGGCGGACAGGGAGGCCCGGTGACCCGCACCGGACAGCTGTCCGGTGCGGGGTCTCTCGACGTCGAGAGGTAGCGTCCGGCGCGGACCGAGGAGCCAGACGTGACGACCAACCGCGAGGCGTTCCGGCGGGGTGTCGTCGACGTCCTGCCGGTCGTGCTCGGCGTGGTGCCGTTCGGGCTCATCGCCGGCGTCGCCGCGGCCGAGGCGGGCTTCGACCTCGCCGCGGCCCTCGGGTTCTCGATCGGCATCTTCGCCGGCGCCTCCCAGCTGGCTGCGATCGACCTGCTGTCCCGCGACGCGCCGGCGCTCGTGGCCATCGGCACCATCGCCGTCATCAACTCGCGGATGCTCATGTACGGCGCCTCCATCGCGCCGTACCTCGCGAAGGAGCCGCTCCCCCGGCGTCTCGGCGCCGCCTACCTCCTCGTCGACCAGGTGTACGCGCTGTGCATCGCGCGGTGGAACGACGACCCGGAGCTCCCGAGGCTGCCGTACTACCTCGGCACGGGGCTCCCGCTGTGGGTCAACTGGGTGCTGTGGACCGCCGTCGGGACCGTCGCAGGGGCCTCCCTGCCCGAGGCCATCCCGCTCGGGTTCGCCGTGCCGCTCGTCTTCCTCGCCCTGCTGGTGCCGGCCATGCACGACCGCCCGACGATCGCGGCCGGTGTGGCCGCCGGCGTGGTCGCCGTGGCCGCCGCGCCGCTCCCGGCCAACCTGGGCATGCCGCTCGCGGCACTCACGGGGATCGCGGTCGGCCTCACGGTGTCGGTGCGACGGGGGAAGGTGCGATGAGCGGCGTCCCCGCCGGCTGGGTCGTCATCGGCGCCGGCGCGCTCCTCACGTACGCGATCCGGGCGGTGTTCCTCCTGTTCGCGGGACGTCTCACGGCCGTCCCGCCGCTCGTGCGCGAGGGGCTGCGGATGATCCCGGCCGCGGCCCTCGCCGCACTCGTGGCGCCGGCCGTCCTGCGTCCCGAGGGCGAGCTCGTGCTGCTGGGGCCACGCCCGATCGCCGCGATCCTCGCGGCCGTCGTCGCCTGGCGCACGCGCAACGTCGCCGTCACGATCGTGGTCGGGATGGCCACCGTGATCGCCCTGGCGTACCTCCCGGGTCGCTGAACGGCTCCTGACCCGGGCACGGCAGACGTCAGCCCGGGATGTCCCGGGGGTCGTTGCCGTAGCTGTCCTTCTCCCGGATCTGGCCGTCGGCGCCGTGGAGCATGAACTCGACCTCGTCGTCGCGTGCGACGGCTCGTCCCGCTTCGGCAGCCTCCTCCTGGGTGCCGTGCGTCGACAGCGGTTCCGTCTGGTCCTCGCGGCGGACGATCCACTCGTCCCCCGAGGGCAGAACGTGGATGGCTCCCTGGGTGCTCGGCATCCGTGTCTCCTTGTCCCGGTCGTGCGGGTCGGTCTGGAGGACGCGGCTTCCGGGCGGCGTCCCTCGGACACGGTGCAGGCTGTCGCGGGGACCTGGAGGGCCGTGTCCACGTCCGTCGGACCGAGGCGACGCGCCGCCTGCGTCGTGCCCATCGGCCGAACGGTCGTTGCCTCGCGCGGTCGGATCAGGTGGGATACCGCCCGACGATCTCCCGAAGCCCCCGGAGACCGCGCTCCCGGACCCGAGCGCACGTCCTGCCCGATGACGTGACCGAGGGGTTTCACCATGGACAGAGCGCCGTACGCGACCGGCGACCGGCTCCAGCTGCTGCTGCCCGACGGACAGCGCGAGGCGGTGGTCAGCGTCGTCATCCCCAGCGGAGCGACCGATCCACGACGCCGGTGGCGGCTCCTCTGCCGCGACGCCGACACCGACTGGTGCATCGACCTCCCCGTCTACTGCGGCGACGACGGCGCCGGAGACCTCGTGCGACCGGCACGACCCGTCGGTTCCGTGGTGCTCCCGGGGGCGCGGACATGACCGTGCACCCGGAGGTCCCCTACGTCACGGCCTCGGCGGTCACAGCAGCAGGTTGAGGCCGCCGTCCACGACGAGGACCTCGCCGGTCGTGTAGGTGCTG
>JAHWKB010000123.1 GCA_019348115.1 Actinomycetota bacterium
TCCTCGTCCTCCTTGTTCATGACGAGCGCCTCGACGACGTCGCCGATCTGGACGACGTCGTTCGGGTCCACGTCGAGCTTGATGGAGAGCTCGCGGGACGGGATGACGCCCTCGGACTTCCAGCCGATGTCGAGCAGGACCTCGTCGGGGTCGATCTTGACGACCACGCCCTCGATGACCTGGCCCTCGGTCATGGCCTTGAGGGTGCCCTCGAGGGCGGCTTCGAAGTCCTCGTCGGAGAGGTCGTTCTCGACGATGGAGTCACCGGTGCTCGTCATCTGCGAGCCGGGATCCTGCATCACGACGAGGTTGCCGGCGTCGCCCGTCGGGACGGTCGGCTCAGCGGCCGAACCAGCGGCGTCGGCGTTGGGGGCGGTCGTCCCGGAGGACGTGGTGTCGGGGGTGTCGGACATCGGGGACAGGTCTCTCGTAGGTGGGTCGGGGTCAGGCGGAGGGCAGCATCGGTCCGCTGCATCCTCCGGGGTACCGTCCGGGGTAGCGCACCCGAGCGCACGCGAACGCACGCCGACGGCGAGCGGACACGGTACCCCAGCGGGCCACCGGGTCGCACCCCCGCCGGGTCCCGCGTGCGCGCGCGGGCACCCCGTCCCCAGGAGCCGCACGCCGTGCCCGAGCCCGCGCTCCTCGCCGCCGCCGTCGTGGTCGGGCTCGGTGCCTGGCTCCAGGCGACGGTCGGCTTCGGGATCGCCCTCCTCGCCGCGCCGCTCCTCGCGCTCCTCGACCCCGCCCTCGTCCCGGGACCGCTGATGGTCGCGGCGCTCGTGCTCGGGTTCCTGACCGTGACCCGGGACCGCTCCGCGGTCGCGGTGGACGAGATCGGCTGGGCCCTCGTCGGGCGCGTGCCGGGGAGCCTCGTCGGGCTCGCCGCCCTCCTCACGTTCACGGTGCGGTCGCTGTCGCTCACGCTCGGCACGATCGTGCTGCTGGCGGTCGCGGTCAGCGTCGCCGGCGTCCGCGTGCCGATCTCGCGGCGGACCCTCGTGGCGGCGGGGCTCCTGTCCGGGTTCACGGCCACGACCACGGCGGTGGGCGGCCCGCCCCTCGCGCTCCTCTACCAGGACCGCGACGGCCCGTCCGTGCGCGGCAACCTCGGCGGCTTCTTCCTCGTCGGCGGGATCATCACCGTGTCGCTGCTCGTCCTGGGCGGGGAGTTCGCGGCGGAGGAGCTGCGCGCGTCGCTCGTGCTCCTCCCCGGCGTCCTGGTCGGCTTCGGCGCCTCGACGTGGACGGTGAGCCTGGTCGACGGCGACCGGGTGCGGCCGGCGGTGCAGCTCGTCGCG
This sequence comes from Actinomycetota bacterium, assembly GCA_019348115.1. GTDB lineage: Bacteria > Actinomycetota > Nitriliruptoria > Nitriliruptorales > Nitriliruptoraceae > JAHWJY01. The sequence goes on from JAHWKB010000123.1 coordinate 1,302, forward strand.
GCGGTGAGCGCCGCGGCGCTCATCGTCCGCACGCTCCTCGGGTAGCGTCCGACCATCCTCCCGAGACCCGCCCCCGAGACCCGAGCTGCCGTGCCGCTGTTCCGTCGCCGCTCCGAGCCGGTCGACCAGACGCTCGAGAAGGTCCCCGACGACCTCCCGCGCGACGGCATCTTCACGCAGCCGCTGGTCGTCGCGATCTCGCCGGCGGGGCCGGACCGGCTCGACGACGGCTCCTCCCGTGTGACCTTCCGCGTCACGGTGAAGGACGCCGCCGGCAGGCGCTGTCCCGACCTGCACATCGAGGCGACCGTGACGGGCCCGGCACGGACGGCGACCGGCGCGACGACGACCGACCTCATGGGCCAGGCGCGGTTCCGGATGGCGGGCTCGGCCGGCACCTACGCCATCCGGATCGACGACGTCGCCGGTGGGGCGCTCGACCTCGATCCCGAGGCGAGCGTGCTCACCGCCGAGCTCGAGGTCGACTGACCGAGCCGACCGCGCCGGTCCGTTCCCCCCTCGAGTGGCGAGCTGCCTGCCCGCTCCGGGCTATCCCTCCGGTGGTGGCCGTGTCCGAGTCGGTGCCCTCGCCGGCGAGGGTGATGACGACGTCGGGGCCGACCCGATCGACGGTGACGCCATCCGGGAACGTCCGTCGCGGCCCGTCGAAGAGCGTCCGCCGCCCGTGGGCGGCGTCGACGAGACGGATGGTGGTCGATCCGTCGACGGTCGGGTCGAAGCCGCATCGGCGCCGTCAGGCCGCAACATGACGGCCCGGTCGAAGCGGCCGGCGGTGAGGTCCGTCCCGAAGCCGACGGGCCCGCCGGCGCCCGCGTCCCGGTCGGCGAGCACGAGGACCCCGAGGCGGGACGCGTCCGTGGCGTCGGCGAGCCGCCGAGCTGGCGGGCGTCGAACAGGAAGTCGGTGTGGACGTGCTCGCCGGCGAACTCCTCCACGGGGCCCATCCCTCAGGGGCGGCGGACGACGAACCACACGAGGACGGCCACGAACGAGAGCAGCCCGATCCACCCGACGAGCGCGGCGATGCCCTGCGTCACGAACGGTCCTCCCGGGAGCCGTACGGCCGGCCGTCGTCGCGGACGGTGACGCGACCGCCCGCGAGCTCGTCGATGGCGTCCCAGTCGAGGTAGCGGGTCCGCCGCGCCGCGCGACGCATCACCACGGCGAGGAGCCACGGGCCGGCCACCTCCCCGTAGGCGTAGCCCAGCCGCTCGGCGATGACCCCGCGCCCCATGACGAGCCCTTCGATGCGGTGACCGTCCCCGTCGACGCGCAGCCGGAGGTCGCGCACACGACCGAGGGATCGACCGTCGCGATCGACGACGCGCGTCCCGAGGAGGTCACTGGCCCGGATGCGCCCGTCGTCGGCGCCGGAGCCGCCGGCGTGCGAGGTGCGGCCCCCGGGGGGTCGGTCCGCAGGGCCCGTGCCGCCGCCGTCGCCACCCGGCTCCTTGCCGGACGACGACGACCGCGTCGCGCCGGGGATGCGCCCGATGACGTGCTCCCGGACCCACCCCTCCGAGCGGGGGAACGGGAGCTCGTCACGGTGCGCCTTCAGGCGCACCTCGGGACCGGCGTCGTCGAGCTCGTCGATCGCCACCTCGGGCGGTCCCGCTCCGTCCGGCCGCAGGCGTCCCGCGCCGGCCACGATCCCGCCGAGCACCCCGCCCAGGCGGCCGCCGAGAGCCTCGGGACCCATCAGGATGCCGACGAGGCGGGGGCCGCCATCGCCGTCGCGGTCGAAGGCGAGATCGTCGACGCGCCCGACGGGCTCGCCGTCCGCATCGACGACGCGCCGGTCGAGCAGGCGCAGCGCGACGTGGACCGGGTGGTCCGGAAGAGCGGACATCGGGGGCTCCTCAGCCGGCGGTGGTGACGACGAGCAGGGGGACGGCGGCGAGCGAGACGACGGTGAGCAGGACCAGGTAGAAGCTCCCGATGCCGTTGGCGAGACGACCGTTGCGGTGCTCCCCCATGGCGCGGACGTCGTTCGCCACCACGAGGACCGGCAGGTACGTGAACGGGAGGGTCGCCGCGCCGAGGAACACGGCGAAGATCGTCAGTCGGATCGGGTCGAGGGTGGTCAGCCCCACCCCCGCCGCGGCGAGCAGCACGAGGATCAGCACCAGGTTGAAGCGCGACGCCTGCTCGCGCTTCTCGAACTTCCCCCACGGCCAGCCGAAGTACTGCGCGATCGTGTAGCCGGTCGACATCAGCGTCTCGAGCGTCGCGCCGATCGTGGCCGCCACGATCCCCACGATGGCGAGCGCGAGCCCGACCTGGCCCAGGGCCACGGAGACCGGGAGCGCCGTCATCGCCACCGACTCGGCCTCGGCGCCGACCGGATGGAACACCACCGCCGAGACCACCTGGATGGCGAGCGCGAGGAGGCCGCCCAGCGGGAAGCCGATGAGGACGTTCATGCGCATCTCGAGGAAGTTCTCCGCCGTCCAGCCGTGCTCGACCGCCCCGGACGAGAAGAAGAAGACCTCGTACGGGGTCATCTGGGCGCCGAGGAGGGCGATGGCGTAGAAGAAGTACGTCGGGACCGGCTCGCCGGTGGGGACGTTGGGCGTCGCCGCATCCCGCAGCAGGGCGCCCCAGTCGGGTCCGAGCGCGACCGCCGCCCACACGAACACGAGCATGGCGAGCCCCAGGACCCCGTAGGTGCGCTCCATGCCCTTGAACGGCACGCGCCACACGAGCACGAAGACCAGCACCGCGACCAGCGGGATCCAGGCCAGGTAGGAGACGCTGGTCGCCAGCTCGATGGCGAGCGCCACGCCGGCGAGCTCCGCCACGAGGAGCAGTCCCGTGAGCCCGAACGACGCCGCCAGGTCGACGAGCGCGACGCGCGCCCCGAGCCGTTCCCGCACCAGGTCGAACACCGGACGGCCCGTGACCGCGGCCACGCGCCCCGCCATCTCGGCGTAGGTGGCGATGCCGATGACCGCGAGGACCGTCACCCACGCGAGGTTCATCCCGTACCGGGCGCCCACCAGCGCGTCCGTGACGAGGTCGCCGATGTCGATGAACGCACCGACGGCCGTGAGGATGCCGAGCGTGAGCGAGAGGAGCTTCTTCATCCGCGGACCTCACCGAGCACGCGCTCGAGCCGCCCGGTCAGCTCGTCCAGTCGCCGGCGCTGCTCCCGGAGCTCCTCGCGATCGGTGCGGTTCGCCGCGATGCGGACGTCCGCCATGATCGAGGACGCCTCGGCCAGGACGGGCACCACGGCGGCGCGGATGCGGTCGGTCCCCGGCGGGGGCTGGCGGGTGGCGAACGCGGTGTGGGCCCAGGCCACCGTGTCCTCGTGCCGGCGCACGTTGACGGCGGTGGCGGTGGGGAACGACCGGTCGTCGATGGAGGCGTCGAGCGCGATCTTGACGCCGGCGACGGTGGCCGCCACCTGCTCGAGGCTCGCCACGGCCTTGCGTCGGTAGTCGTCGTCCCGGAGGGCCGGCCCGACGCACGCGGTCGCGACGAGCGACAACGCGACCGTCAGCAGGACGACGCGTCGTGGCCCCGCACGACCGCCATCGACCCTCATGAGCGCTCCGTCCGCTCCCGCCGCCCCCGTCAGCCCGGCGGACGCTACTGCGGGCCCCGGTGGCGGAGCCACGGGGGCTCCCCTCCCGAACGACCGGGGCCCGTGCGACGACGCTCGACGCCTGCTCAGCCCGAGGTCGGGCTGCTGTGCTCGAAGAACCGGTCCCAGCGGGCGTCGAGCAGCCGCAGCGCCTCGTCCGCAGGGACGGCCGTCAGGGCGTCGTCCTCGCCCTCGACGAGGCCGAACCGGCGCAGCTTCTCCACGCCATCGCACACCTCGAAGTCGAAGCGGATGTCGAGCGTCTCCGCGAACCAGGACTCGACCGCCGCGTCGAGGTCGTCGCGGGAAGAGGGACCGTCGGCCGCCCGGAGGAAGTACCACGCCAGGAGCGCCTCCTTGGTCTCCTCCTCCTCGGCGGCATCGAGGAGGTTGAAGAACACGCCGGCGTCGTTGTCGAGGTTGCGGAAGTAGAGGTTGTCGGCGAGCGTCTTCATGAACTCCATCTGCCGGGCCTTGTACTTCGTGAACTGCCGGACCAGGTAGCTCCCGAGCGTGCCCAGGCCGGCGCCGAGCGCGAGCAGCGTCGACTGGTCGAGCTCGACGCGCTCGTCGCGGAACCCGAGCCAGAACCCGAGGAGGAGCAGGATCAGCCCGAGCGTCGCGGCGAGCCGGGTGGCGAGGATGATGATCCCGCTGATGACGGCCGGCACCCCGATGAGGAGCTTGTCGATGCGCCGCATCCTCACCTGGGTGTTGGGGAAGAGCATCTCGATGTCGGCGCGCGGGACGTCCTGGAAGAGCTTCAGCACGGTCGAGCCGGGGTCGAAGGGCAGCGCGTCGACGTCGACGTCGCGGTGGCCGAAGTGGGCCGCGTCCTTGAACGTCACGAACACGAGGACCTTCTCGTAGTTCGTGAACGTCACGGTGCGGGTGCGCAGCCCGCCCCAGGACTCGAGCTCCTGCTCGCGGACGTTCTCGCCGCGCCGGTAGACGAGGACCTCGTCGAGGTCGTCGAAGTCGACCTCGACGCGCACGGACAGCAGGGACTCCTCCTCGAACGCGCGATGGATCTCCTCGATGTCGATGCGCTCGAAGTTGGCGTCCTCGAGGAGTTCCTCGAGGCCTTCGACGAGCCGCCGGCGGGCCGCGACGAGCTCCTCCTCGTCGTAGGCGTGGATCGTGCGCGTGTCGGGGTCGTGCCGGAACGGGGCGTACGCGTCCTTCAGCTCCTCGAGCCGCGACCGGAACTCGAAGTGGAACGTCGCGTCGAGGAGGTCGACCAGGGCCGCGAACCGCCCCTGGTCGTCGGGAGGGAGCGCCCCGTGACCGGCGAGGAGGTCGGTCAGATCGCGCTGCCGGACCGGGATGAAGCGCTGCGCCGCGGTCTCCATCAGTGCTTCTGGGCGTCGAACCAGGTGACGCCCAGGGCGGTGTCGACCTCGAGGGGGACGGCGAGGTCCGCGACGGCACCCATCGCCGTGACGACCAGCTCCTGCAGCGCGTCGGCGTCGGCCTCGGTGACCTCGAGGATGACCTCGTCGTGGACCTGCAGCAGCAGCTGGGCATCGAGGTCGGAGGCGTCCAGCGCCTCCTGCACCCGGATCATCGCGAGCTTCATGATGTCGGCGGCGGTGCCCTGGATCGGGGCGTTCAGCGCCATCCGCTCGGCCATCTGCCGGCGGTTGCGGTTGTCCGACAGCAGGTCCGGGAGGTAGCGCCGGCGACCGAACAAGGTCGTCGTGTAGCCGTCGCGTCGCGCCTCGAGGACCGCGGCGTCGAGGAACTCGCGGACCTTGGGGAACCGGGCCATGTAGGCGTCGACGATCTCGACCGCCTCGTCCGGCGGGATGCCGAGCTTCTG
>JAHWKB010000391.1 GCA_019348115.1 Actinomycetota bacterium
TCAAGCTCAAGGTCCAGATCACGGGCCTGCTGGCGCTCGCCGAGAACATGCCGTCCGGGAGCGCGACGCGCCCCGGTGACGTGCTCACGATCAAGGGCGGCAAGACCGTCGAGGTGATGAACACCGACGCGGAGGGCCGCCTGGTCCTCGCCGACGCGCTCGAGCACGCCAAGGAGCTCGGACCCGACGTCATCGTCGACATGGCGACGCTCACCGGCGCCGCGCTCATCGCCCTCGGCGACAAGGTCGGCGTCGTGATGTCGACCGACGACGGGCTCTCCGACGCGATCGTCGCCGCCGGCCGTCGCGCCGGCGAGCCGTTCTGGCCGCTCCCGGTCGCGAACGACGAGTACAAGAAGCTCCTCGACAGCGACGTCGCCGACGTCAAGAACGTGGGCGGGCGCAAGGCCGGCGTCATCACCGCCGGGCTGTTCCTCCACCACTTCGTCGGCGACGACGTCCCGTGGGCCCACCTCGACATCGCCGGCGTCGCCTGGAACGACGGCGGCAAGGACGGCTACCGCACGAAGGGCGCCACCGGCAGCCCCGTCCGCATGCTCGTCGAGTGGCTCCGGGAAGGCTGACCCGATCGCCGGATCGGCGTCGCGACGGTCGCAGCGGACCGCGCGCTCGGCGGAGCGCGCCGTCCGACCGGCTGGGACTACGCCTGGCCGTCGCCGTTCGCGCCGACGCGCTCGAGGAAGCGCACGCGGTCGACGAGGACGCGGCGGTGACGGATGCGGGCCACGATCTCGTCGCCCTGGCGCACCATGACGTTGAACTCGAGCCGGCGACCGTGGTGGCCGATGAGCGTCGCCTCGGCGCAGACCTCCTGCCCGACCGGGGTGGGGCGCTCGTGCTCGATCTCGGCCCACGCACCGACCGAGGTCTTGCCCTCGGGGAGGTCATCGGCGATCGCGTCGACGCACGCACCCTCGGCGAGCGCGAGCAGGGCCGGGGTCCCGAGCACCGGCACGTCGCCCGAGCCGAGCTCGACGGCCGTGATGTCGGGGGAGACCAGCAGGGAACGCGTCTGACGGAGACCGGGGTCGCAACTACCCATGGGGGGTTCCTCGTGCAGCGGGGGTGGCCGGGGACGGCGCGGAGGCAACCGAGCCAATGTAACGGACGTCGGTCGCCACGCTGCACGCGACGGCCACGGCCGCCGCACGGAGCGTGGACCGGTGGTCACGGGGGGTATCCGGCCGGACGACCACCGCCGAAAGACGGGGCCGGCTCGGTCGAGCGGGCTGCGGGCCTGCCCCGCAGGGGGGCGATGGGACCGTTCGTCCGGTGCCCCCACGCCGGGCCGCCTGCACGCTGAGGGTCCGACGGCGTGCAGCGTGCTCGCCGGACCCAGGAGGACACCCCATGGCTCACCACGACGACCACTCCCACAACGAACCGGCACGTGAGCGCGAGGTCATCGTCACGGACGGCGGCCGCCGTGGCGGCGGCGCCGGCGCGGTGATCGCCGCGATCATCGGCGTGCTCGTCGTCCTGTTCCTCGCCTGGCTGCTGTTCGGCGGCTTCGGCGGTGGCGAGGGCGACACCAACGTCGAGGCGCCGTCCATCGAGGTGCCGGACGACGTGAACGTCGACGTCGACTCCGGCGGCGAGGGCTGATCCTCCCGACCTGCTCGACCGCGTCCCCGGGCCCTCGGTCCGGGGACGCGTCGTCGGGGCCCGGTTCGCTCCCCGCCGGCGGGGGTGGCACCATCCGCCCCGACCGGTCCCCGGACGCCGTCCCCGCACGCCGTCGCGCGGGCGACCACCCGGCTCTTCTCGAAAGCGACCTCCGTGGACGTGCCCGCCGTCGTGCTGGCCATCGTGCTGGCCGAGACCGCCGTCGGCGGCCTCGTCTTCCTGTGGTTCGCCCCGACCTGGGGCGCCGTCCGCCACGGCTACGAGATCCTGCTCGGCAGCACCCTCGCCCTGATGGCCTGGGGCGCATCCGCGTCGCTCCGCGTCCCCCTCGAGACCACCGTGGAGCGCAGCCCCGAGCTGGCCGGCCCGGCGCAGCAGCTCGAGACGGCCGTGTTCGCCACCGCGGTCCTCGCGACCGCCTCCGTCGTGGCGCTCGCCGTCCGTGCGGCCGGCATCGGGCGCTGGACGGGGGTCGCGGCGACGGCGGCCGGGCTCGCCTCCTTCGTGCCCTTCGCCATCCTGCGCGCCGAGCGGCTGGGTGAGGGCGGCGCCGGCATCGCGTCCGGGATCGTCGAGCTCGTCGCCGGCGCGTTCCTCCTCGGGGCCATCTGGGACGGCATGGTGCTGGGGCACTG
>JAHWKB010000023.1:0-13787 GCA_019348115.1 Actinomycetota bacterium
TCGCTCCCCCGGACCCGGCGCCCGGTCGGCGGCACCGTAGTCCGCGCCCCCGGACCGGCCGCATCGGCTCCGCGGGCCGGCGTGCGCGCGGGCGTAGCATCCGGCGAGGGGCGGAGGGAGGACGATGATCCGGCTCGTCGACGCCCGCACGACGGGGCCGGGCACACGCGCCGGCGGCGACGCCGCTGCCCTGGTCCCGGCGGTGGCGCTCGCCACCATCCTGCTGCTCGACGTCGTGCGCGTCTGGATGCCGTCGGTGATCTTCGTCTACGGCCGGGCCGGATCGACGCCGGCCGAGCAGATGGGCGCGTTCGCCCTCGTCTGGGTCGTGCTCGGTCTCGTCGCCGCCGCGGCCGTCCGCGTCCTGCGGCCGGCGACACTCCTGCTCGTGGCAGCGGGCGTGCTCGGCGCGGCGCGGCTCGTCCTGCAGTTGTGGGACGGGGGCGGGGAGCCCCAGCTCTACGCCGCCTCGGTCGGCTGGGTCGCCGCCATGGCCTTCCTCGGCGCCCTCGCGGCTGCGGCGCCGGCGGGTCGTGCGGTGGCGGCGGGCACCGCGCTGGGGCTGGTGGCGGACGCCACCCTGCGTGCGGCGACCGGATCGGTCGAGCTGACGTGGATCGATGGCGTCACCGGGACGCTGGCGGGTCTGCTGCTCGTCGTGGCGGCCGTCGCCGCGGTCGTGCGGGTGGAGCGGAGCGGGCTCCTCGACGCTGCCCGGTCGGCGCCGGCGTGGCCGTGGCTCGCCGTGGGACCGGTGCTCGTCCTGTACGGCGTGCTCGGCGGCAGCCCGGCCCGCCTCGACGCGGCGGTCGGGCTGACGCCGTGGGCCACCGCCGCGCTGACCGTGGCGGCCCTCGGCCTCGGCGCCACCTGGGCCGTCTCCTCGGCCGCCCTCCCGGCGGTCTCCGCGGTGGCCGCCGCGCTCCTCGTGCTCGTCGGGACCCTCCTCGCGGCGCCCGCGGACGGCTGGCTCGCCGTCGCCGGCCACGTGCTGCTCGCCGTCGGCCTCGGGGGCAGCCTCGGCGCGCTGGGGCGCGCGGAGGGGACGAGCGGGCCCGCCGGCCGCGCGCTCGCCGGCGCCGGCTCGCTGGCGCTGCTGTTCCTGGTCGGGTTCCTCTACTACGCGGCCTACGACATCGCGCTCCCGTTCCACAACCGCGCGTTCCTCCACGCCACCGCGCTCCTGGTGGCGGTGGTCGTCGCCGCGACGGCGCGCCGGGGCGCCCCGCGCGCGCGGCTCGCAACCGGGTCCGCGCTCCCGCTCGGGATCGCCGCCGCGGTGGCGCTCGCGGCCGTGGGAGCGGGGCTCGGCACCCCGACCGGGGCCGCGCCCGGCGACGGTTTCCCGGTCCGGGTGATGCTCTACAACGTCCACATGGGCTTCGACACGCGCGGCCGGCTCGACACCGACGCCCTCGCGGCGGTCGTCGCCGAGCAGGGCGCCGACGTCGTCGTGCTGAACGAGGTCGACCGCGGCTGGTTCCTGAACGGCTCGCACGACGTCCTGCACCTCCTCGCGGGCGAGCTCGACATGCCGTACGTGTTCGCCCCTGCCGCGGACGAGATCTGGGGCAACGCGATCCTCTCCCGTTACCCGCTGGAGGACGCGCGCGACGCGGCGCTCCCCCGCGGCGGCGCGGCGATGACCCGCTCGCTCGTGTCCGCGGTCGTCGACCTCGGCGCCGGCGAGCGGCTCGGGGTGGTGGGCACCCACCTGCACCACGTCGACGGGGAGGGCGACATCCGCACGCCCCAGGTCGAGGCCGTGGCCGCCGAGGCCGTGCGCCTCGCCGCCACGGGGATCCCGGTCGTCGTCCTGGGCGACATGAACGCGGAGCCGGGCGAGCCGGAGCTGCGGCCCTACCTCGACGCGGGGCTCGAGGACGCGGTCACCCCGCTCGGGGACGTGCGGACGTTCCCGTCCTGGGGCCCGGTCGAGCACATCGACCACGTCTTCACGACCCCCGACGTCGCGGCGTCCGACCTCGCCGTCCCCCGCTCGCAGGCGAGCGACCACCTCGGCGTCGCCCTCACCCTCGAGCCCCGCTGACGTCCTCGCAGGCGCGGCGCGCGTCATCACGGCGCGCGTCGTCGCGGCCGCCGCGGCAGGGAACAGAGGGGACGGGGCGGTGCTGGCGGGAACCGTCCAGGGGGACGGCTCCGAGCGGCGAGCTGGCCGGCGGGTGGCCCCGGCGTCAGCGCACGACGTCCTCGAGGAGTGCGCGGAAGCGGTCGGCGATCACGGTCCAGGACCACCGCTCCTCGACCCACGCGCGCCCGGCGTCCCCCTTCGCGGCCCGGCCCGCCGGGTCGGTGAGGAGGCGCGAGACGGTGCGAGCCACGTCGCCCGCGTCGGTCCCGTCCACGACGGCGCCGGTCCGGCCGTCGCGCACCGCCTCGGGCGCTCCTCCGGAGCGGCCGGCGACGGCGGGGACCCCGCACGCCTGCGCCTCGAGGTAGACGATGCCGAGCCCCTCGACGTCCGTCCCGGCGAGCCGGGTGCGACACGGCATGGCGAAGAGGTCGAGGGCGGCGTAGGCGGCCGGCAGGTCCTGCCACGGGATGCGCCCGGGGACCACGACCTGCGGTAGCCCGGCGGCCCGTGACCGCAGCTCGTCCTCGAGCGGACCCTCCCCGGCGAGCACGAGCCAGGCGTCCGCGTGCTCCCGCTGCACGGTCGCCCACGCGTCGAGGAGGGTGTCCTGGCCCTTCCGCCGCACGAGCCGCGAGATGCACCCCACCAGGGGCGCGTCGGCGGGCACGCCCCACCGCGAGCGCAGCGGCGCCCCGTCGACGCCCGGGTGGAAGAGGTCGACGTCCACCCCCGGCGGCACCCGCACGACCCGCTCGGCGCGGACGTGCGGACGCAGCCGCTCCTCGGTGAAGTCGCTGATCGTCGTGAGCGCCGCGAGATCGCGTGTCGCACGGCGGAGGAGGACGCCGAGGCGGACGTCGGCGAGGCCGGCTTCGAGCCCGTGGCTGAGCGCGACGACCGGCACGTCGAGGTCCCGGCCGAGCGTCCCGGCGAGCTCGCCCAACGGCCAGGCGGCCCCGAGCACCAGCACGTCCGGTCGGTGGGACGCCGCCACCTCGCGCACGAGGCCGGCGATCGCCGGCGTGGGCAGGACACGCCCGGGCGCGCGCACGGTCCGCCACGGGACGGACGTGTCGTAGGCCGCGGCGCCGTGCTGGCCGGGTCCGACCACCAGGGTCCCCTCCGGGTGCACGCGGGCGAGGAGGTTCGCGACGAACTGCTGGATGCCGCCGGCGCGCGGCGGGAGGTCGTTGGTCAGCCACAGGACCCGCACCGTCAGGCCCCAGGGTCCGGGATGGCGGGATGGCGGACGTCCCGCTCGTCCTCCCGCAGCTCCTCCACGTCCGGCAGGGGGAGCCCGCGGCGACGTGCCTCCTGCACGGCGGCGCGGATGCGGTCGCCGACCGGCGGGTGCGACGCCCAGAGGAACACCGCCCAGTCCGGCGGCTCGGGGGACGACAGGTCGCGGAGAGTGAACGTGCGGGCGGTCCGGACCAGCACGTCGGCACCGCCGGTGAGGGTGACCGCGCGGTGGTCGGCGGCGGCCTCCGCCCGACGGGACAGCAGGTTGGCGACGGGCTGCCCGACGAGGCTGGCGAGCGCGGCGAAGGCCACGGCCACGGCCACGAGCCGCGGATCGGACGGTCCGCGTGCGTCGACCACCCTGGCAGCGCCGGGCGAGGACCACAGGACCCGCAGGAGGAGCAGTGACACCAGCAACGCGGGAGCGGTGAGGAGGACGCCGCGGGCGAGGTCGGCGTGCTGCCGGTGGGCGAGCTCGTGGGCGACCACGACCGCGACCTGGTCCGCGGGCAGCTCGAGGATGGTGTCGTGGAGCACGACACCGCGGGTCGGCCCGAGCCCCGTGACGTAGGCGTTCACGCGGGTCGAGCGCGTGCTCGCATCGGTCACGTCGATCGGGAGCCCAGGCTCGCCGGCGGCGACGAGGACCTCCTCGATCCCGTCGCGGACGGGTCCCGGCGCCAGCGGCGTGCGCTCGGAGAAGAGCGGCTCGATCAGCAGCGGGTGGACGAGGACCAGCAGCGCGCCCAAGAGGGTGCCCACCACCGTGAGGCGCCACGGCCACGAGCGCGGCCACCGACGGATCGCCCAGACGAGGCCGGCGCCGGCGATCCAGGCGCCGCCGAGCGACAGCGCCAGCGCCACCGCGCGGTCACGGGCCCAGAGCGCCGCGTCGGCGGTGCGGAAGCCCCAGACGCCGTCCTGGACGTACCCGATCCAGATGTCGAGCGGGAGCGTCGCGAGGGCGGTCGCGAGCACGACGGCGGCCGCGACGATCCCGCCGCGCCACGCGGAATGGGCGGCAGGCCCCGCGATCCGGGACACCGTCCGGCGCCCCACCCGGGTCCACACCACGAGCAGCGGCACGGCGAGCTCGAGCGTCAGCCACAGCACCGCCGCCACGTACCGCGGCTCACGGTAGGCGGCGACGGTCCGGAGGACCTCCGGGGCGAAGTCGTCGAGGTCGGTCACGACCGTCGTCAGCGCGGGGGCCAACGGTCGCCACAGCGAGGCGGCCAGCCCCGCCAGGGCCAGCAGCAACGCGACCACGACGGCCGGCGCGGTGCGCTCGTCGGGTCGCACGTCCCCCGTGCCGAGCCGCGCCCGCTCGAGGCTCACGCCGGGACCGTCGGGTCGTCCGTGGGCCGGCTCCGGAAGACCTCGCGCGTGTCGGCCACGGCCTCGTTCACGTCCCGCGCGGCCGCGTCCCGTCGCTCCCGGAACTCGGCGATGCGCTCCTGCGCCGTCGCGAGCTCGGGGAGGTGCGGGGCGAGCTCGACCTCGTACGCGGCCGCCGCCTCGTCGCTCGAGCGGTAGAGCCACCGCTCCTCCACGAACGTGCCCGTGACGTCGGCGACCTCGAGGTAGGTCGGCCAGTACCGCTCGAGCACCTGCGCCAGGGCGTCCGCCTCGGCCGCGTAGGTGCGGACCGCGACGAGCGTGCGGTCCTCCGCCGCCAGGTAGCGCGCCTCCCACGCGGTGGGCGCGTCGCGCTCTGCCACCGCCAGGGCGGCGCGTGCGTGGTCGACGGCGAACGCGATCTCGCGGATGGCGGGGCGCAGCGGGGCGAGGTCGACGGCCTCGACCGCGGACCGGACGCGCGGGAAGGCGTCCTTCGCCGTGTCGACGGTGGCGGGATCCCGTAGCCGCGCCACCAGGAAGTCGACCTCGCGGACGCCGCTCAGGGCCGATGCGAGCAGGGGATCCGCGGCGGCCTGGGCCGCGGCGACGTCGGCCACGGCGGCGGTCACCTCCGCGAGCTGCTCGGCGCGATCCGGTGCCGGGGACGGCGACGGGGACGCCGTCGGCGCACCCGTCCCGCACGCGACGAGTGTGGCGAGGAGGAGGTGGACGGCCCGGCGGACGGTCACGTCAGCGCGACGACGACCGACGTGCCGGCGCGGCCTTCTTCGACGCCGCCTGCTTCCCCGCAGCCTTCTTCGCCGCCGCCTGCTTCTTCGCCGGCGCCTTCTTCGCCGGCGCCTGCTTCCCCGCGTCCTTCGTCTTCGCCGGCGCCTGCTTCCCCGCGTCCTTCTCCTCGGGGGGCGTCCGCTCCTTCGCCTGCTTCTTCTTCTCCGCGGGGGCCTCGCCGCCGGTGTCCTTGGCCCGCGAGAACCCGAGCTCGTGGGCGAGCTCGCTCGCCGGCTTGAGCTCGTCGTCGCTGGGGTCGTAGGTCCACGTGGCGGTGCGGACGCGGTCGCGCTGGACGAAGCGCACCGTCACCTTCCACCGGCCGTCCTTCCGGCGGGCGGCCTCCCACACCAGCTCCTCGGACGGCACGCCCTTCGCGGCGAGGTTGCGCTCGACGGCCTGGCCGAGCGCGTCCCGTGACCGACCGAGGCGGGGCCGCTCGAGCCGCTTCGCCTGGGCGCGGTCGAGGATGCGGGTCCGCTCGGCCATGATCGGGGGCAGCCAGCGCTCGATCCACGCCACGTCGGTCCCGGCTTCGCGTGCGACGACCCGGGGCGAGCGGCCCGACCGCAGGAGCGACTGGATCTGCGCCGGGCTGAGCTTCGGCTCGACGGCGGGCTCCGGCTCCGGCTCCGGCTCCGGCTCCGGCTCCGGCGACGGCCGGCGCGGGGGCGCGGGTGCCGGCGGGGGCGCGGGGGCCGACGGCGGCGCCGCGGCCGGGCGGTGCTCGGGTTCGGGGCGATGCCCCGGCTCGGGGCGGGCGGCGCCACGCTCGGGCGCGAACGGCGACGGCGGGACCAGGCGGACCTGCGCGGAGATGCGCACCGGCTCCTCCCCCGGCTCCGACGCGGGCTCCTCCGCCGGGGCGGGCTCCTCCTCCGGCTCGTCCCGGTCCTCGAGGTCGTCGTCGAGGTCGTCGTCCTCCGGGCCGAAGAGCGCATCGGCCCGGCTCCACATGCCGGGGTCGGGGTCGGCGGGCTCCGCACGCTCGTCGGCCGCGTGCCCGTCCCCGTCCTCGTCGGTCGCGGCGATGGCCGCCAGCTCCTCCTCGCTGAGGAACTCCTCGAGGTCACCGACCGGCAGGCCGGCGTCGCGCCGTTCGTCGCGCAGCTGGTCCACGGTCGCGAACAGATCGGGGTCCACGAGCAGCCGGTACCGGCCGTCCGCGCCATCGTCCAGATCCAGGACCAGATGGCGGAGGTCGGCCGTGTAGCCGATCAGGTGGACTTCGATCACGGGTTGCCTCCGGGCGCGGGGAGGCCCTCGCCGGCGATTGGGCCGGCACGGTAGCAACCGGCGCCCGTCCGGCCGCCCGGGGCGGCCGTCGGGGACCGGCCGCGATCCTCAGCCGGCGGCCCGCAGGAACTGCTCCGCGCGGAGCAGATCCGCGCCGTGCGGGCGCACCCGGTCGCGGAGCTCGCGGTCGTCCGTCACGACCACCACCGGCTCGTCCGTGGCCTGGACGGCCAGCGCGATCTCGTCGTCGGCGGTGACCCCCGACGGGGTGAAGACGACGGTGACGCCGCGCGCCGCGTCCCCGGGGCGCCCCCCGCTCCCCTCGCCCCGCCCGTCGAAGACCACCTGGGGACGCACGCGCCGGCGGGACGCGAGGCCCGCCAGCACGCGGATCAGCCACTCGCGCTGCTCCTCGAGCGACAGCTGGCCGCCGCGCGACAGCGTGACGTTGTAGCCGTCGACCAGCACCAGCCGGCCGGGACCGAGCAGGGCGTCGGCCTCCTCGCGGGTGCCCGCGGCGACGCCCTTCGGCAGCACCGTGGGGCGGCCGGGACGGACCCGTGCGGCGGGCTGGCGACGACGTCGCTCCGCGGCGGCGGCCTCCTCCCGGCTGCGCTGCGCCGCCACGTCGCGTGCCCGCGCCTCGCGCGCGCGCTCCTCACGGCGGGTCTCGTCGCGGCGCCGGACGTCCTGGAGCTCGCGCTCGAGCTCGGCGATCCGACGCTCGCTGCGCCGGCGCTCCCGCTCCACGAGGCCGGCCTGCTCGCCCCTGACCGTGGCCAGCTCGGTCGCGAGCTCGTCCGCGCGCGCACGGACGTCGTCCAGCTCGGTGCTCGTCGCCTGCAGGCGGGCGTCCAGCGCGTCGGCCCGCGCCTCGGCGCCGGCGAGCTGGCGTCGCGCCTCCTCGAGCTCCGACCGCAGCTCCCGGGCGCGCTCCTTCGCGCGCCGGAGCTCGGCGTCGTCGCGGGACGCGGCGGCGGGCGGACGCGTGCGTCGTCGGGACGTCGCGGGCGGCGGCCGGGTGCCGTCGACGAGCCACCGCAGACGGTCCGGCGGTGCGTCGGCGGCGACCGCCTCGGCGACGGCGTGCCATGCCGGTCCCCCGCCGGCGAGCGCCGCCGCCAGGGCCTGGCGCATGCGCCCGCCCGCGAGCCGGCTCGCCGGCGAGGACCGCAGACGCTGCAGCTCCGCGGTCACGAGCGCGTCGTCGAGGTCGTGCAGGCCGCGGCGGACGCGCACCAGCAGCCACGCCCAGTCGTCGGGGGGGATCGCCAGGAGGTCCGCGGCCGTCGGCGGGGGCGGCGGGGCCCCGGCGGCGCCGGGCGCCGACACCGTCAGTTCGTGCTGACGACGACGCCGAGCTGCTCGAGGCGCTCGAGGAAGGACGGGGTCGGCGCGCCGTCGATCGAGGCCATGGCGTCGAGGTCGTCGTAGCGGACGAACAGGAGGTGGGACTGCTCGCCGCGCTTCTCCTGGATGTAGGTCAGGTACTGCACGACCGGCTCCAGGCCGTTCTCGGCCTTCAGGCGGTCGAGGTCGAGCCCGAACGACGTCGCCCTGCCGCGGGCCGCGGGGCCGGCGCGGCGCTCGTCCGCCGTCGGCGCCCCGGTCCCGGCCGACGTCCCGACACCGGGGTCGCTGGTGAAGAGCTCGGGCGCGGTCCGCCGTCGGGCACGGCGCACGGTCGCGACGCCGGCGAGCACGCCGGCGACCGCCGCCAGCGCGGCAGCGAAGGGACGGAGCAGGGAGCGGTCCACTCCCGGACCGTACACCCCGTGCCACCCCCCGTCAGAGAGTCCCGGGGTCGGAAGCGGGGGTCGCGGCGGGGGCCGGCTCGACCAGGATGGCGTCGTCGCGACCGCACCAGCGGCAGGTGACGGACTCGACGTCGCGGGCCAGGACCTCCTCCTCGTCGACGGCGTGATCGCCGCCGAGGTCGAAGTGGTGGAAGCGCCGCGTCCGCTCGGCGGCGACGACGTCGAAGCGCGTGACGTTGCCGCAGCCGTCGCAGCGGAAGCGGGAGCCGGCCTCCAGGCCGGCAGCGAGATCGTCCGGGGTGGCCATCGTCGTGGTCCTCACTCGGGGTCGGGGGCGGCGTCGGGTGGCGCCGCGGCGGCCCGCCACGCCGGCTCGCGCGACAGCGGCGTGGGGGGAGCGTCCGGGGCGTCGACCCACGGGCCGTCGTCCATGCGCGGGAACTCGGGGTAGCCGACCTCGACGGTGAAGCCGGCGTCGCGCATGGCCGCGACGGCCCCCAGCGCGAACACGACGAGCTCCTCGACGTCGACCCCGTGGTGCACGTCCGGGTACGCCTGCAGCCGCGCGACGGCCCGCTCGAGCAGCGTCACCGCGCCGGAAGCGTTCCCCCGCTGGTGGTGCACGCAGCCCACCGCGATCTGGATCACGCCCTTCCAGAACTCGCGGTCCTCGGGGGCCGCGTGGTGCCAGACGTCCTCGAGGCACTCGTGCGCCTCGAAGTAGCGCTCCTCGTCCCAGAGTGCGACGCCGGCGGCGAGGGCGCCGTCGACGGTGTCGTAGGACGCCTCCTCGGCCAGGGCGGTCTCGGTGGTGTCGTACGGCAGCGGCCGCCCCGTGCGGTCACGGGGACGTTGGTTCTCGGCGCGCCCCAGGGCGTTGCGGTCGCGGTCGTTGCGGTCGCGGGCGTTGCGGTCTCGGTCGGGCATGGCCGCAGCGTAGGTCAGCCCGGGAGGGGCGAGGATCGGCGGCGTTACCATCGGGGCGTGCCAGAGCTCCCCGAGGTCGAGTCCGTCCGCCGTCAGCTCGACCCGGAGCTGACCGGCCGCCGGGTCGTGTCGGTGTGGTGGGACCCGCACCCGGAGCAGCGCTTCAGCGACGTGGCGCTCCTCGAAGGCCGCCGGATCCTCGCCGTGACGCGCCGCGGGAAGTACCTCGTGTGCCCGCTCGACGAGGACCTCGAGCTGGTGCTGCACCTCGGCATGACGGGCTCGTTCTCGTTCCGCCCCGCCGACGCCTACGCCCGGGCCCGCTTCGCCCTCGACGACGGCCGCGAGCTCGTGTTCCGCGACCCCCGACGCTTCGGCCGGGTCTCCGTCGTCGAGGCGGGCGAGTACGACGCCATCCCGACGCTCGCCGCGCTCGGCCCCGAGCCCCTCTCCGACGACTTCGACCCGGCGACGTTCGCCGAGGCGCTGCGGCGGTCGAAGACGACCGTCAAGGCCGCGCTCCTGGGCCAGCGGCTCGTCGCCGGCGTCGGCAACATCTACGCCGACGAGGCGCTGTGGCGGACGCGGATCCACCCGACGTCCCGCCGTGTCGGCCACGACCGGGCGACGGCGCTCCACGCCGCCATCCGGGACGTCCTCCGCGAGTCCATCGAGCGCGAGGGCACGACGTTCCGCGACTACCAGATGGTCAACGGCGAGTCGGGCCGCAACGCCGACTTCCTCTCCGCCTACGGCCAGGAGGGGCGTCCCTGCGCGCGGTGCGGGACGGCGATGCGCAAGACCGTCGTGGCGCAGCGCGGGACGACCTACTGCCCGAGCTGCCAGCGCGTCTAGCGCGGCCGGGGCTCCGCACCGAGCCCCCCGGCCACGAGCGCGTGCGCGAACGCGGCCGCCTCGCGCGGGTCGTCGACGCGCACGTGCATCGGCGGGAACGCGAAGTAGCTGAGGACGAGGCGCATCAGGACCTCGGCGGTCGTCGGCGGATCGACCTCGCGGAGCTCGCCCGCCGCGATGCCGTCCTGGATGAGCCCGGCGAAGATGTCCAGCCCGCGCCGCACGAGCGGGCCCCCGTCGGCGGTGATGCGTGGCAGGAGGACCCCCGACTCCTCGTCACGTCCGCGCGTGAGGACCGGGTGGGTGACGAAGAAGTCCACGCCCGCGAGGAACGCGGCCTCCACACCGACCGCGGCCCCGTCGGCGTCATCGGCGGCCGCCACGAGCCGGCGCTCGAACCGCTCGGCCTCCCGCGCCAGGAGCGCGTCGATCACGGCGTCCTTGTTGCCGAAGTGGCGGTACAGGGTGGCCTTGCCGGCCGCCGCCTCGGCGGCGATGTCCTCCATGGTGGTCCGCCGGATGCCTGCGGCGACGAACCGCCGCGCCGCCGCGGCGAGGAGGTCCTCCCGGCGGTCGCGGCGTCCCCGCGACGGCCGCGCGCGCTCCTCTCCCACCTGCGCTCCCCTCCCCCTGGCCGATCGACCGGGCCCGACCTGGGCCGTTCCCCGCGCGCCCCGGTCAGAGGCCGCCACCGCCCCCGTCCGGTCGTCGCGCGCCACGTCCGCCCGGCCACTCACGGTCCGGGAGCCCCCTCGACACGCTGGCTTCGACGACGTTGGGACCCCGCCGCACGCTACTCCGCCCTCCCCGCGGGGCCGCAACCCACCCGCACCGAAAGGATCCGCGTGTCCGTGTCCACCCCCCTGTTCGCTGAAGCCATCGCAGACCGTGAGAGCTGGCACGACGATGCCAACTGCCGGGGTGTCGACATCGACATCTTCTTCTCACTCGACGATCTGGACCAGAAGAACGCGCTCGAGCTCTGCAAGGCCTGCCCCGTGCGCCGCGAGTGCCTCCAGGACGCCCTGGAGCAGCGCGAGATGTACGGCATCTGGGGCGGCACCACCGAGTCCGACCGCCGCTCGATGATCCGTGACCACCGCCGCCAGGAGCGTGAGCGCCGCGCCGACGCTGCCTGACCGCACCCCGTACCGCCGCCGACGGCCCGGGCCCTGCGCCCGGGCCGTCGCGCGTGGTCGTGCCCCGCCGTGTCCCGCCCGTGCGCTAGAACACGTGTTCGCAGGAGAACAGGTGTTCGAGCCTCACGGGCGGGATGGTGGTCGGCGTGGTCGCGACGGCGCAACAGCACAGCTTCGACAGCCTCGGCGTCCCCTTGAGCGGGGTGACGTTCGTGGTCGTCGACCTCGAGACGACCGGCCTGTCCCCCACCGCCGACCGCATCACCGAGATCGGCGCCGTGAAGGTCCGCTTCGGTGAGGTGCTCGGCGAGTTCCACACCCTCGTCCACCCCGGGCGGTCGATCCCGTCGGCGATCACGACGGTCACGGGCATCACCGACGCCATGGTCCGCGGCGCCCCGGCCATCGACGCCGTCCTGCCGGCGTTCCTCGAGTTCGCCCGCGACACCGTCCTCGTCGCCCACAACGCCCGCTTCGACGTGAGCTTCCTCGATGCCGAGCTCGAGCGTCGCGGCTACCCGCGGCTCGACCACCCCGTCGTCGACACGGCCAAGGTCGCGCGGCGCCTGCTCCGCGACGAGGTCCGCGACTGCCGGCTCGCGACCCTCGCCCGGCACCTCAAGGCCCGCACGATGCCCGAGCACCGGGCGCTCGCCGACGCCCGTGCCACGGTCGACGTCCTCCACGGCCTCCTCGAGCGGGCGGGGACGCTCGGCGCGACCACGCTCGAGGACCTCCGGGACTACACGAGGTCCACCACCGACAAGGCGTTCCGGAAGATCGCGCTCGTGGCGGACGCCCCCGTCGCTCCCGGGGTCTACCGCTTCCTCGACGAACGGGGCGACGTCCTCTACGTCGGCAAGGCCACCGAGCTGCGCTCGCGCCTGCGCACCTACTTCGGTCGTGACCCGCGCCGGCGGATCGCCGACATGGTGCGCGACACCGCCACCGTCACCTGGACGCCGACCCCGACACCGCTCGAAGCCGCCGTCCGCGAGGTGCGCGAGATCCACCGGGACCGGCCGCGCTACAACCGTCGCTCGAAGAACCCGCACGCCCAGGTGTACGTCAAGCTCACGACCGAGCGCTTCCCGCGGCTGAGCGTCGTGAGCGGCGTCCGGGACGACGGCGCGCTCTACCTCGGCCCGGTCGGCTCACGGAAGGTGGCCGAGCGCTTCCTCGATGCCGTCCACGACGTGCTCCCGCTGCGGCGCTGCACGATGCGGATCCGCGCGGCCCAGGACCACCCGAGCTGTGCGCTGAAGGACCTCGGCCGGTGCGGCGCGCCCTGTGACGGCACCCAGTCCGTCGACGACTACGCCGCCGTCGTCGCGGCGTTCCGGGACATCGCCGAGCACGATCCCGCCGCGCTCCTCGCGCACCTCCGTGGGCGCATGGACGCCCTCGCGGCCGCGGGGCGCTACGAGCGCGCCCGTGACGCCCGGACCCGCCTGCACACCACCGCGGGGATCCTCCGCACGGCACGGCGGACGGGGTCGCTGGCGGCGGTGCCCGAGCTGGTCGCGCGCCGGCGCGACGGCGATGCCGACGAGGTCGTCGTCGTGCGTCACGGCCGCCTCGCCGCGTCCGTGCGGGTCCGCCCCGGCGCGGACGGCGACGAGCTCGACGAGGCCCTCGCCATGGCGGGCTCCATGCCCACCGCGGTGGGCCTCCCGGGCCGCGACGACGCCGAGGAGGTCCGGCTCGTGCTCGCCTGGCTCGACCGACCGGACACCCGGATCGTGCGGGCGACCGACGGCTGGACCGAGCCATGGGCGGGCGGCGGGGTGCTGGCGGCGACCGTGGACGAGGCCCGCCAGGTGGACCGGGCCCTCCGACGCGACCGCCAGGTGCTGCACGACGTCAAGGTGCGCCGACGCGAGGTCGACGCGCCGCGGGAGGGTCACACGATCTCGAACCAGGGCGTCCACGCGTCGGCGAGCTCGGCGTAGGACCCCGGCTCGCGGCCCCGCCAGGTGCAGCGGATGCGGTAGCGGCCCGGTGCGAGACGCGGCCCGGGCGGGTCGTCGGACCACGCCGGGACGATCGCGCCCTCCTGCTGCCCCCAGTAGGTCGCCAGGATCAGCATCTGGCCGGGGAGCCAGCGGTCCTGGAACGCCGTGTCGGGGGCGGGTCGCCGGACGGCATCGGTGGCCACCTCGCGCGACAGCTCGTCGCGGACCGAGAGGACGTAGCGCTGCCAGCCCGGGTAGTGGTGCACGGCCCAGCGCGTCCCGGCGTTGGTCGCGGTCACGGTGATCCGGACGGTCTCCCCCACCGCGTACACGGGCCGGTCCGTCATCACGGCGAGCTCGAAGCCGAGGAAGGGCTCGCGCTCGAGGCGGAACGGTCGCTCGTCCTCGGGCCGCTCGTCCTCGGGCCGCTCGGCCGCCGGGGGTCCGTCGG
>JAHWKB010000023.1:13887-20476 GCA_019348115.1 Actinomycetota bacterium
CGCTCGTCCTCGGGCCGCTCGTCCTCGGGCCGCTCGGCCGCCGGGGGTCCGTCGGTCACGCGACGGCCGACCCGACCGGGACGTCGTCGTCGACGGCGAGGAGGCGGACGGTCCCGTCCGCCTCGAGCGCCCCGAGGACGAGGAACTGCGACTCGAACCCGGCGATGCGCTTGCGGCCGAGGTTGACCGCGCCGACGACGAGCCGGTCGAGGAGCTCCTCGCGGGCGTAGTTCTTCACCTGCGCCGACGTCCGCAGCGTGCCGAGGACGGGTCCGAAGTCGACGGTGAGCTTCCACGCGGGCTTGCGCGCCTCGGGGAAGTCCTCGACCTCGGTGACGCGCCCCACCCGCATGTCGACGGCGAAGAACCCGCCGGCGTCGATGTCGGGCTTGGCCTCGAGCACCTCGGGGGCGTAGGGACGGGCGTCGGGATCGATCACGTGGGCCATCGCGTCCTCCTCAGCTGCGGGCCGCGAGCTCCTGCGAGCGCGCCACCCAGCGGTCCTTCAGATCCAGCGCCGCGCCGGACGCGAGCACGGCGCGGGCGCGCTCGAGCCCGTCCCCGAGGGCGTCCACCCGGCCGGCGGTGTAGAGCGCCGCGGCGGCGTTGAGCGCGACGATGTCGCTCCTGGGGCCGGGCTCGCCGCCGAGGACGGCGTCGGCGATCGCCACGTTCTCCGCGACGCCGCCGCCCCGGAGGTCGTCCACCGTCGCCGGCGCGACCCCGAGCTCGGTCGGGTCCACCACGGACGAGCGCACCTCGCCGTCCCGGACCTCCCAGAGCAGGCTCGGCCCGGTGGTGGTGAGCTCGTCGAGGCCGTCGTCGCCGCGGAAGACGAGCGCGCGCTCCTTGCCGAGGCGCGCCAGGGCATCGGCCATGACGGGGGCCAGCCGCGCGTCGGACACCCCCACGACCTGGTGGGTCGCCCGGGCGGGGTTGGACAGCGGTCCGAGCACGTTGAAGACCGTCCGGACGCCGAGCTGGGCGCGGACCGGGCCGACGTGGCGCATGGCGGGGTGGAACGAGCGCGCGTAGAGGAAGCCGATGCCGAGCTCGTCGATCGTCCGCGCCACGTCGTCGGCCGGCAGCTCGATGGCGACCCCCCAGGCCTCCAGGAGGTCCGCGGAGCCGCAGGTGCTCGAGGCGGCACGGTTGCCGTGCTTGGCGACCCGCACCCCGTCCGCCGCGACGACCAGCGCGGTGACGGTCGAGATGTTGAACGTCCCCGCGCCGTCCCCGCCGGTGCCGCAGGTGTCGAGCAGCGGGCCGTCGACGGCGATCGGCGCCGCGTGCTCCATCATCGCCCGCACGAAGCCGGCGATCTCCCCGGCGGACTCGCCCTTCGCGCGGAGGGCCACCAGGAAGCCGGCGAGGTGGGCCGCCTCGGCCTCGCCGCGCATCACCGCGCCGAGGATGTCGGCCGCCCGGTCCTCGTCGAGGTCCTCGCCGCGCAGGAGCGCGGTCAGCACCCCTGGCCAGTGGACGGCGCCGGGTGCGGTCGCGTGGTCGGGCACGACGTCGCCTTTCCGGTGTGGGCGGACCGGCGCCGGGGCGCCGGAGGGCGGCCAACGGTAGCGAGCGGACCCGACCACCCGAGCACCCGCACGGGCGGATCCGCTGCCCGTACTCCCCGCTCGGGAGCCCCCTGCGGGCTAGGCTCCGACACCGGGGACCGGGGCGTTACAGGGACGGGGGCGGCAGGTGTCGGACGGCAAGCACATCCTCGTCGTCGAGGACGAGGCCGACCTCGCGAACCTCGTCGAGGTCAACCTCGACCTCGCCGGGCACCGGGTCTCGATCGCCCGCGACGGCGCCGAGGGGCTCACGATGGCACGGCGTGCGCAGCCGGACCTCATCCTCCTCGACGTCATGATGCCGGTGCTCGACGGCTGGCAGGTCCTGCGCTCGCTCAAGGAGGACGAGGACCTGCAGGACATCCCCGTCGTGATGCTGACGGCCCTCTCCGAGGAGCGCGACCTCATCCGCGGCCACCTCCAGGGCGCCGTCCGCTACCTCACGAAGCCCTTCGAGATGCGCGCGCTCCTCCAGGTGGTCGAGGACGGCCTGCGGGAGCCGGACGAGGTCGAGCTGCAGGCGCGACGCACGAAGGTCCGTGCGCTCCTCCAGCGCCTGGCCGAGCTCGACTCCGGACGGGCGTCGGAGTCCTCCGTGCGGTTCTCCAAGCTCGAGAGCCCGATCGAGCGACGGACGGCGGCACCGCCGCCGAGCGTCGCGGACCGCTCGAAGCTGGACCTCCTGACGGGCAAGCAGCGCTACGTCGCCGCCGAGCTCGCCGCCGGACGCTCCGCGCGGGAGCTCGCCGAGGAGCTCGACGTGTCCCGATCGAACATCTACGCCACCCGCAAGCGCATCGCGCGCAAGCTCGGCGTCCACCCGGACGTCGTCGCGGAGGAGGCCAAGCGCCTCGGGCTCACGCGGACGACCTAGGCCGCGCCGCCCGAGGCCGCGGCGTCGTTGCTCTGCCCCTTGCCCGGCGCGCCCGGCTGCCCCGGCACCTGCTCGCCCGACTCGTCGCCGGGATCACGCGGGGCGGGGGGTGCTCCGCTGAGCGCCCGCACCCGGCGGGCCACCTCGAAGGGGTCGACCGGCTTCAGGAGCAGCTCGTTGGCGCCCGACCAGTCGGTGAGGAAGCGGTCCTGCTCCCGGGCGATGAGGAGCAGCGCCGGCGGGGTGGTGCGTCCCTCGAGCACGTCCTGGGCGCGGAGCTCGTAGAGGAACGAGAAGCCGCCCTGGGGCTGGATGTCGCCGTCGATCACGAGCACGTCGAAGGGCTCCGACGCCCGCATGATCGCGCGGGCGTCCTTCGGCGACGGGGACTCCACGACCTCGATGCCCTCCTGCAGGGAGAGCGCGGTGGTCGCCCGACGCCGCTCACCGGGATCCTGCACCAGCACCAGCACACGCACGTGGGGACCTCTGCTCGACACCGTTGGCGTTCCCGCCGGGACCGGGCGCACCGTAGCGCGGGGCCGGGGCCGTCTCCCTCGTCGGGGCGGCCAGGGCCCGGGCCGCGGGCTAGCCGACCGGCGGCACGGCGTCCTCGGCAGCGACGACCTCGCTGGGCGCAGGGACCTCGGCGGCGGGCGTGATCCGCGCGGTCTCCGGTGGCGCACCGCCGCGCAGGCCGGGGCGGAGCGACCGCGCCGGGGCCGGGGCGGTCAGCATGCGGGCCGGGAACGTGACCGTGAAGGTCGTCCCCATCCCGAGCTCGGACGTCACCGCGACCCGTCCGCCGTGGGCCATGGTGAGGGAGCGGACGATGTAGAGGCCGAGCCCGACGCCGCTGCGACCCGGCGCCTCCGGGTCGCGTTGGCGGAAGCGCTCGAAGATGGTCTCGAGCTGGTCCTGCGGGATGCCCTCGCCGTGGTCCCGGACCGTGAGGTGCACCTCGCGCCCCTCGCGACGGACGCCGACCTCGATGGGGCTGCCGGGCGGGCTGTACTTGACCGCGTTCTCGAGCAGGTTGACCAGGATGCTGCGCAGAGCCGCTCCGTCGAGACGGAGTGCGAGCGCCTCCTCGTCGCAGACGACCGACACCGGGCGGGAGACGCCGTCGCGGCCGTGGGCCATGTTGGCGGTCAGCTCGGCGAGCTCCTGCACGAGCCGCAGGACGTCGATGGGGTCGCGGCGCACGTCGAGCTGGGCGTCGTCGCTCGCGCCCTGCAGGACGCCCTCGATCATCTCGAGGAGCTGGAAGGCGGCATCCTCGATGCGGTTCACGAACCCGGCCCGCGTCTCGGCGTCGATGTCCCCACGGTGCTTCATGAGCTTGGAGAACCCGATGATGGCGGTCAGCGGCGCCTTCAGGTCGTGGACCATCGTGGCGACCGTCTCGCCGCGGGACTCCACGAGCTGGGCGAGCCGCTCGACGTTCTCGCGCTCCTGCTCGTAGCGCCGCGAGTTGCTCACGGCGGTCGCGGCATGGGCGGCGAAGAGCGTGACGGCGCGCATCTCCCACTCGGTGAACGGCTCGGCGCCCTCAGCCCGCTCGAGGGCCAGCACGCCCACGAGCTCGTCGGCGACGAGCATCGGCGCGCAGACCGACGACCCGCTCCTGCGCGTGCGCTGCCGGAGTCCCGGGATCTGTCCGTCGCTGAGCTGCCCCGTGATGAGCAGGGGTTCGCGACGGGTCGCGACCCAGCCGGCGACGCCCGAGGTCAGAGGCTGCCGGGACCCGCGCGGGGCCGGACCGGTGCCCGCGCTGACGGCGACCTGGAGCTCCTCGCCGTCCACGAGCATCACCGAGCCGGTCGCCGCCGCGGTCAGCTCGAAGGCGCCCTCGAGGACGATCTCGAGCACCTCGGCCTGGGAGAGCACGGCGTTGACGATCTGGCCCACGCGGCTGAGCGTGCCGAGGTCGCGGACACGCGAGGTGAGCGCGGCCGAGAGGATGCGCTCGCGGACGAGCGCCTCGGAGAGCCGGCGCAGCCGGCGCTCCTGGTCGAACACGTAGAGGAGGAACGCCACCGAGATGCCGGCGAAGCCGAAACGCAGGCCGCTGCTCTCCGGGAGGAGGCCGGCGGCCTCGGGGTCCGCGATCAGGAGGAACACCGCCGCGGACGCCGCGAGGAGCAGGAGGCTCGCGATCATCCACAGCTGGCCGCGGCGTCGTTCGACCGCCTCGAGCGTGGGGAGGTCCCGGCGCATGCGGAGGATGTCGGCGTCCCCGTCCGCGTCCGCGGCGGTGCCCGTCTGGACGACCGGCTCCTCCATGGATCCCCCTGCGTCACCCGCTACGACGGCCCTGCGGCCCTGATCCGGTGCTTCCGGTCCCGTCGGCCGCGCTCCGGACACCTTGCCGTGTGGGTCCCGACGAGCCCGACCAATACCCTCATCGGGATGTCACGCCTCTACCTTGACCACGCGTCTGCGTGGCCCCTCCGGCCCGAAGCCGCCACCGCGTGGGCGGACGCCGCCTCGGCGGCCTGGGCGGACCCCGCGCGCGGGCACCGGGAGGCGCGGCAGGCCCGCGACCTCCTCGACCGGGCGACCGGGACCACCGCCGAGCTCCTCGGAGCCGCCGACGAGGCCGTCGTGTGGACGGGGAGCGGCACCGAGGCCGTCGTGCTCGCCGTCCTCGGCTCGGCGCGCGCCGCCGAGCGCCGCGGCGAGCGGCGCCGCCACCTCGTCACCTCCGCCGTCGAGCACTCCTCGGTCCTGGCGGCCTGCGAGCGGCTCCGGGACGAGGCCGGCTACGAGCTCACGGTCGTCGGGGTCGACCGGTCCGGGGTCGTCGACGCCGAGGAGCTCCTCGCCGCCGTGCGCGACGACACCCTGGCCGTCCACCTGCAGCACGCCAACCACGAGGTCGGGGCGATCCAGCCGACCCACGAGGTCTCGGTCGCGTGCCGCGAGCGCGGCGTCCTCGTCCACGTCGACGCCTGCCAGACCGTCGGGCAGCTCGGGCTGACGCTCGAGACGCTGGGCGCGGACCTCCTGTCGGCGTCCGCCGCCAAGTTCGGTGGCCCCCGCGGGGTCGGGCTCCTCGTCGTCGGCGACCGCGGCCGGGTGGACGCCCTCGTGCCGGGCGACGACCGCCAGCGGCGCCGCCGCGCCGGCATGGAGGACGTCCCGGGCATCGCCGCGACGGCGGTGGCCCTGACGGTCGCGACGGCACGGATGGACACCGAGCGCTCCGCCCGCGAGGTCGTGCGCCGCCACCTCCGCGCACGGCTCCCCGAGGCCGTCCCCGACCTCGAGCTGCACGGCCCGCTCGCCGACGCCCACCCCGGGATCGTGGCGGCGAGCGCGCTCTACGTCGACGGCGAGGCGCTCGTGCAGGCCCTCGACGCCGACGGCGTGGCGGTCCACTCCGGCTCGTCGTGCGCGACGACCTCGGGACGACCGAGCCACGTCCTCGTCGCCATGGAGGCGTTGACCCACGGCCACGTCCGGCTCGGGATCGGTCCCGAGCTGACCGTCGACGACGCCGACCACGTGGTCGACGCCATCGCCCGGACCGTCGAGCGTCTCCGCGGCGAGGCGGGGATGCGCCGACGTCTGCCCACCGCACAGGAGCACCGATGACCGACCACGCGACCGGCACGACCCCGGACGGGCCCCCCGACGGCGCCGCAGGCGACGAACGCGCCCCCGACACCGAGGTCGACGCGCGCGGGCTCGCCTGTCCCCTGCCCGTGATCGAGCTCGCCAGGGCCGTCCGGGAGGCGCCGGTCGGTGCGCTCGTCCGGCTCGCCGCGACCGACGAGGCCGCCGAGGTCGACGTCCCCGTGTGGTGCCGGATGCAACGCCACCGCCTGCTGCGACGCGCCACCGCCGACGACGGGGCGTTCCTGTTCGACATCGAGGTCGCGGGGAGCTGACCGCGGGAGGCCCCCTCGTCGGGGTCCGCTCACTACAGTCGGACGTTCCCCGCGACCCGGGCACGCGACGAGGAGGCCACCGGCGTGACGGACATCCGCAGCACGATGATGGACGACTACCCGCTCACCCTCACCCAGCTCCTCCAGCACGGGCGGCGGGTCCACGGCAACTCGACGGTCGTCACGTGGCAGGGCGACCACGCCCGCGAGCACACGTTCGCCGAGACCTACGACCGCATGGAGCG
>JAHWKB010000392.1 GCA_019348115.1 Actinomycetota bacterium
CGGAGCCCGAGGACCTCATGGTCCTCGACGTGCCGGCGCTCGTCATCCCCGGTCGCGACACCTCCCACGCCACGTCGGCCGCGCGCTACCTCGAGGAGTGCCTCCCACGGGTGAGCTACTGGGACGTCCCCCCGAGCGAGCAGACGGCCGAGTCGGTACCGGAGCAGGTGCTCGCGTTCCTCGCCGGTATCGACGGCTGACGGTCGGTCACAGCTCGCCGCGCTCCAGCGCCTCGATCTGGTCGAGCCGGTCGCGGTGGCGGCCGCCCTTGAAGGGCGTCGCGAGCCACAGGTCCGTGAGCTCCTCTGCGATCTCGTCGGTGACCAGCTTCGTGCCGAGGACGAGCACGTTCGAGTCGTTGTGTGCCCGCGAGATGCGGGTCGACAGCAGCGTGAAGCCGAGCCCGGCACGGACGCCCGGCAGCCGGTTCAGCGCGATCAGCTCGCCGCCTCCCGTCCCCCCGATCATGATGGCGCGGTCGACGGCCCCGGTGGTCACGAGCCGGCCGAGGTCGGCGCAGAGGGGCGGGTAGTCGACGGTCTCGTCGCCGAACGACCCCCGGTCGTCCACCTCGTGGCCCTGCCCGGCGAGGCGGGCCGACAGGATCTGCTTCAGCGCGACCCCGTTGTGGTCGGCGGCGATGGCGATGCGCATGTCGGCTCCGATGCTCCGTCAGGCGGTGAGGTCGCGGGTCGTCGGGGCGAACACGTCGTCCACGGCGACAGGACGGCGCAGGATCCCCTGCTCGACCGCGGCACGGATGAGGCGCTCGAGGACCTCACGGTTGGGCTCGATGCCGTAGGGGAGGGGATCCCCCCCGGTGATCTCCATCACCCGCTGGTGCATGCGGTCGGTGTCGTCGGGCGCGTCGAGCTCACCGGCACGCAGCGCATCGACGTACTGCTGCTTCGACGCGGCGAAGGCCTCGAAGAGGTCGACCGCCACCTCGGGGTGCGCCGCGAGGACGTCGTCGCGGACGACCACGAGGTGGTTGATGGGGTACAGCCCCCGGTCGCGGAGCGCGACGTAGGCGGCCGCCTCCGGATCCGGGATCAGGGGCACGACGTCGGGGTGCTCCACCGTGATGCCGGCCGCGGCCGGCAGCTCGCCGGCGGCCAGCAGCGCCGCGAGATCGGCGCCCGGGGCTGCGGCGACGACGTTGGCCGGTGGCTCGTAGGTCGCGACGTGCTCGTCGCCCGAGAGCACCCAGGTCACCCGCGTGAGGTCGACGTCGTGCTCCTCGGCCAGGATGGCGCGGGCCCACACGCCGGTCGTGACGGTGTAGCCGCGGTTGACGCCCACGCGCCGGCCCTCGAGGTCCTTCGGGCGCTCGACGCCGGCGGTGACGTTCTTGAGGATCTTGTCGTGGTGCAGGCCGCGGACGAGGAAGACGGGGAGCGCCGTCAGGGGGACGCCGTGCTCGCGCGCCGTCAGGTAGGTCGTGAGGGCCATCTCGCAGACGTCGTACGCGAGCTCGCGGACCATGTGCCGGAAGGCGTGGACCAGGACCGGGACGTCCTCGAAGACGAGGTCGCACGTACGCGGCTGGACCTCGCCGGCCAGCAGCGCGGCGTTGTTGCCCTGCCGGCGCGTCACGGTGCGGAGCTGCAGGTCGGCCACGGGTCCTCCGGCTGGCGGCTGCGCTCCACCGTAGCAAAATGACAGACCATCAGACCTTTCGCTACGGTCGCGCCCGGACGGATCAGGAGGCGGCGATGGCGGAGACGGTGCGCGCTGCCGTGCGGACGGGACCGGGCACGACCGAGATCCGCGAGTTCCCCCGGCCCGGGATCCCGGCCGACGGGGCGCTCCTGAAGGTCGAGGTCGCCGGCATCTGCGGCACCGACGTCAAGATCTACGGCGCACCGCCCTCCGAGGCGCCCGTCATCATGGGCCACGAGAACATCGGCACGATCGTCGAGGCGGGACCGGTCTTCACCGAGCGCCAGGGCTTCGGCGTGGGCGACCGCGTCTTCGTCGAGCACTACGTGCCCTGCCGGCGCTGCACCTGGTGCCATCAGGGCGAGTACCGCCACTGCGAGGCGACGGACTGGCGCACCAACCCCGACGCCAGACGGTACGGCTACACGACCTCCGACAACCCCCACCACCTGTGGGGCGGCTTCGCCGAGCTGATGTACCTGCCGTGGAACGCCGTGCTGCACCGCGTGCCCGACGGCGTCTCGGCGGAGCTCGCCGGCATCGTGACGCCGCTGTCCAACGGCATCGAGTGGGCGCTCTTCGACGCCGGGGTGGGCTACAACTCCTCGGTCC
>JAHWKB010000124.1 GCA_019348115.1 Actinomycetota bacterium
GCCATCTCCGCGCGGATCGCCGTCTCGTCCAGCTCGTCCAGCGACCTAGCGAGGTGCGCGTTCACCGCATTCACGACGGCCGAGGTCCGGTGAGCCGCGTAGGAGGCGTCGTGCTCGCGCGCGACGCTCGCCGGGGAGCCGGTGGCGCGGAGCGGGTCGCTGCAGAACATGTGTTCGAGTCTAGGCACCATCCCGACACAGTCAACGGTCTGACACGATCTGATGTGGACTGATACGTCTTCCGCACGCATCTACCGATACGCGACTCGCCGGTCACCGGCGGCCACGGGTTCTCCACACCGGACGCGTCCGGACTGGCATCCTCTCCACAGCATCGAGACCTCGGGAGTGCCGTGGACCGTGAGGACGTTGCCGGATGCGATGACCCGTCGGCGCTCTGGTCGGCCCTCCTCGAGGCAAAGGACGCCGGCGACCAGGCCCTCGTCCGCGCGATCGAGCAGCGCATGCGCGAGCTCTCCACCGACCGCCGCTTCGCCCATCTGAGCGACGACGAGCTCCGCCGCCGCATCGACGGGCTGGTGGGCAACCGCGAGCCCGAGGGGATGCTCGGCCACTCCCCCGACGGCTCGGGTGTCGGCGGCGGGGGCTACGGCGCCCGCTACACCACCGAGATGAACGAGACGATCCGCCGGGACCAGCACGCCGGCATCGAGGTTTCCCTCGCTGCGCTCCGGGCAGAGGCCGAACGTCGGCGGACGACCCGAGAGGACGGCAGGTGACGCTCGACCGCGTGCGGCGGAGCCTCCGGCGGCTCGCCGGTCGGGTCATGGACGACCCAGGCGAGGCCGGCGACAACGAACGGACGGCGCGGGGCCTCCTGACCGGGTTCTTCTCCGACCCTCCACCGGAGCACGATCCCCACCGCCGTCGTGATCCGGGGCAGCCGAGGTTCTGACCCCGTCCCTGCGGGGACGGCCGGTCGGACCCCCTCGTGCGGGGGTGGGCCGCGCATGCGTGCGCCCCGACGGCCCGGCACCGTGGCGACCACGCGACACGAGGAGACACGGACATGCCAGACCTCAACGGGAAGCGGATCGCGTTCCTGTGCGCCACCGAGGGCACGGAGCAGATCGAGCTGACGAGTCCACGCGAGGCGCTCGAGGGTGCGGGCGCCACGACCGATCTTCTCTCGACCGAGAGCGGCGAGATCCGGGCGTTCGACCACCTCACGGCGGCGGACACCTTCCCCGTCGACCGGACCGTGGCTGAGGCGTCCGTGGACGACTACGACGCGCTCGTCCTGCCCGGCGGTGTCGCCAACCCGGACAACCTCCGGATGCACGGCGACGCCGTGGCCTTCATCAAGGGGTTCTTCCACGCCGGCAAGCAGGTGTCGGTGATCTGTCACGGGCCGTGGACGCTCATCGAGGCGGGCGTGGTGGAGGGCCGCACGATCACGTCGTGGCCGAGCCTCCAGACCGACCTCCGCAACGCCGGCGCGACGTGGAAGGACGAGGAGGTCGTCGTCTGCGACGCGGGCCCGAACGTCCTCCTCTCGAGCCGCAAGCCCGACGACCTCGAGGCCTTCAACAAGCACACCATCGACCAACTCGCGGCCCGCTGACGTCCGGGGTCCTCGTGCGTGCGTCGTCACGCCGGCGCGGCGTCGGCTTTCCAGGTGCGTCGCGGCGAGGTCGACGCCATCCGGGACGTCAGGGGAAGCGGGGTGGCTGGTCGGCGAGCGGGACCCGAGGGGGGCAACGCGTACCTCTGGGCGGTCGCGGTCGCCGGCGCCGGCATCGTCGGCCTGGCGCTCCTCCCGTTGGGGCGCTGTGTTCGACCGCGGCTGGGGCGACCGCCCTCTACTGGACCGCCCGCCGCGCTCCAGTGGCGCGGCTGGCCGCCTCGCGGCGACCCGCTCGGTACCGTCCGCCGATGGACGTCATCGTCGGTCGCGAGGCCGAGGTCACCGGGGCCGTCACCGTGGCGGAGCGGTCGCTCCGCGAGCACACCCCCGCGGTGGTGACCGTGCTCGGGGACGCGGGGAGCGGGAAGTCCGTCCTGCTCCGTGCGGTCGCCGAGCGGCTCGGACGCCTCCAGGTCGAGTGCACGGGCTACCTCGCCGAACGGTCGGTCCCCTTCGCCGGTGCGGGTCCGCTCCTCCGTGCCCTCCTGCCGCGGGACACCGCCGTGGCGGGGCACGCCGGCGGGACCCTCGAACTCCTCGAGCGCGTCCACCGACGCGCGCGCCGGCAGCCGCTCGTGATCGTCGCCGACGACCTGCAGTGGCTCGACGAGCAGAGCGGCGCCCTGCTGCACTACCTGCTGCGGGGCTCGCCGGGCGGGCCGGGCCTCGTCCTCCTCGCCGCCACGCGGCACGAGCGGCACGGCCGCGCGCTCGTCGCCTCGCTCGAAGCTCTCGTCGACGACGACCGTCGTCGGCGGTGCGAGCTCGGGCCGCTCCCCCTCGAGGCCGGGATCTCCCTGGCGCGGAGGCACGAGCCGGGCCTCAGCCGGGAGGACGCGCTGCAGCGGTGGCGGCGGGCTGGTGGCTCGCCCTTCTGGCTCGCCGCGATCGCGGGTCCCGGCGAGGGCAGTGCGCTGCTGCACGACCGGCTCGACCGCGTCGACGCGGACGCGGTCGAGCTCTTCGTCGCGCTCGTCACCGCAGGGAGGCCCACGTCGCCACGTGAGCTGACCGGACACACGGGATGGGCGCCGGAGCGACTCGCCGCTGCACTCGACGCGCTCGCCACGACCGGGCTCGTCCGTCACGTCGGGGGCGAGATCGCCGTCCTCCACGACCTGATCCGGGAGCTCGCCGAGCGCGAGCTGCCGACCCAGCGCCTGCGGGCCTCCCACCTGCGATGGGCGGACGTGCTGACCGGGACCGGCGTGCCGATCGAGTCGCTGCTCCTCGCGCTCGAGCACCGCCACGCTGCCGGCGAGCCCGCCGTGGAGGTCGCCGAGGCGGTGCTCGCCCATCCCCGTCGGCGCTTCGTGGGGTCGCGCGAGATGGGGCGACTCATCAGTGAGCTGCTCGGCGCTCCGGTGGACGTCCAGCTCGCGCTCGGGGACCTCGCCTTCGAGATCGGCGAGCTGCTCCTCGCCCGTGACCGGTACGCGGTCGCGATGGAGGCGTCGACCGGTGAGGAGCACGCCCGTGCCGCCCTCGGCGTCGCGAGGACGGCGTACGAGCTGGCGGAGCCGGACGCGGCCCTGGCCGCCGTCACCGAGCTGCGCTCGGTGACGGACGACGAACGGACGACCCTCGAGGCGGACCTCCTCGAGGCGAGCGTGCTGCGCTGGCACCTCCACCAGCCCGACGCTGCAGCGAGGCTCACCGACCGGGTCCTCGGCCGGATCGGCTCGCGTCCCGACGTCCCCGACACGCTCCGGTTCGAGGCGGTCAGTGCCGCCTGCCACGACGCCCTGATCGGGCAGGACGTGGAGCAGCTGACCGACCATGGCAGGACGCTCGTCTCGCTGTCGCGGCGGTTGCCGGAGCACTACCGGCGCCGCGCGCTGAGCCTCGACGCGAACGCCAGGGTCATCGCCGGCGACGTCGCGGGGTCGCTCGCCACCGCGTCGGAGCTCGTGACCGAGGCCCGCCGCAGCGGCGACCCGGTCGCCCTGCTCCGCGGCCTCCGCGCCCTAGCGCTCGGCTACCTCATCCGCGGCGAACCGGTCCCGGCCGACGAGGTGTCGCGCGAAGCCGTGTCGCTGGAGGACCGCGTCGGCGTCCAGCCGGACGCCATCCGGGCCAGGGTGCTCTCCGCCCGTGCGCAGCTCTCCATCGGCGACTGGGCGAGCGCCGTCGCCGAGCTGGAGGCGCTCGAGGCCTCCGAGCCGGATCCTCACTTCCGTCTCGGCGCTGCCTCGGCGCGGCTCATGGCGTCGTCCTGGTTCGGGACCCCCTCGGCCGCGGCGATCTCGGCGCTCCTCGACCGGGCGCGGTCGTACGCCGCCGCGGCGAGATGTCCCCGGTGCAGGTGCGAGCTGAGCGCACGCGCCGTGGAGGCCTGGGCCCGCGGCGGCTGGTTCGACGAGGCCGAAAAGGCCCGGACGTCCATGCTGGACGTCGCGCGCGAGCCGTGGCTCGCCCTCCTGCGCGCGCGGGCCGAGGCGCTCGTCACGTCCGGCCACGATCCGTCGGCGGCCATCACCGACCTGCAGCACCTGGCGGGAACGGCGCTCGCGGACGGCGCCGTCAGCGAGGCGTGGTGGATCGGCTGGGATCGAAGTCGGCTCCTATCGGCCCAAGACCCCGCCGCGGCGTTGGATGTTTTGCGCCATCTCGAAGCGGACGCCGACCGTCGCGGCGCCGCGAACGAGCGGGCCCTCGCCGCGGCCATGCTGCGGAAGCTCGGGGTCCGGACCCGACGGCCCACCAGCGCAGCCGGGCGACCCGTCGCGGAGGCGCTCCTGAGCGACCGCGAGCTCGAGGTCGCGCGTCTCGTGGCCGGCGGCGCGAGCAACCCGGAGATCGCCAGCACCCTGTTCCTGTCACGGAAGACGATCGAGCGCCACGTCTCCGCCATCCTCCGCAAGCTCGGCGTCCGGAACCGGACGGAGCTCGCAGGCCGGCTGCGGGACCTCGGGCTCGAAAGGTGAGGGAGCTCCCTCATGACCTCGTGAACGACCCTCCGTAGCGTCACCCCATCGGTGCAGGAGGTCGACGTGGCGGTGGTGGTCCTGATCTCGGATCTCGAGCCGTTCCCGCTGGCCGTCGGCGCGATCCGCGGGCTCGCCGAACTCGGCATCAGCCGCGTGCAGGTCGCCGGAGACCCGCTCGGCCACGCGATCGTCGCGGAGGGATGGGCGCTGGATCCGGGGACGGCGGTGCCGTCGCTCCTGCAGTTCCTCGATCTCCCGGCGGACACGCGCGTGCTGCACCAGCTGGCCCACCTGGCGGTGCACACCGCCACCATCTGAACCGGAGGAACCATGCGAACCGTCCGCACCATCACCGTCGGCGTCACCGCAGGCGCCCTGCTGCTCCTGCCGGCGATCGCATCGGCGCATCCGCACTCGGCGCCCAACGGCCAGATCATCGCGAACGGCCACAACCACCCGGCGTTCACCCCCACCGGCGACGGCAGCCTCGAGTCGTGCGACGGGAACGCCTCCGCGGGCCCCGCCGCCGTGGGGCCGTCGTGGTACGGGATCGAGACCGCGCACCACGGACCGGACCAGGGCGACCCGGGTCGCGGCGACGGGTGCTACGAGCTCGACCCCGGGACCACCCCGGCGACCGACGACGGTCCCAGCGCACTCGGCTGACCGTCCCCGGAAGGCGACGGCGACCTCGATCCGGAGGTCGCCGCTGCCGTCGGTTCTTGCGCGCCTACCGGGAGAGACCGGCTACTGGCCGCCCTTCTGGACGTAGTTCTTGACGAACTCCTCGGCGTTCTCCTCGAGGACGTCGTCGATCTCGTCGAGCAGCTCGTCGACGTCGTCGAGGAGCTCCTTGGCCTCTTCGGTCGTCTCGGTGGACGCCTCGACCTGCTCCTCGGCCTCGTCCTGGGAGGAGCCGCCCTTCCGGACCTGTCCGCCGTCGCTCATCGCCCGCCTCCAACGCTGGTGTCCCGGTCACGGAGGGTACCCGCGGGCACCCCGGGCGACGGGAGGTCAGCGGGGCCAAGGGGCCGAGCGTGGCTCACCCGGTGATCGCGTCCAGGAGCTCGGCCGCGGTCGTGACCCGCTCGAGGAGGTCGCCGACGTGCTCCTTCGTGCCGCGGGCAGGGTCCATCATGGGCACGCGCTGGAGCGCGTCGCGACCGGTGTCGAAGATGAGCGAGTCCCAGCCCGCCGCCACGATCTGCGGGCGGAACTTCGCGAGGCAGGTGCCACGGAAGTAGGCGCGGGTGTCGGTGGGTGGGTCGGTGATCGCCGCCTGGATCTCGGACTCCGCGACCAGGCGCTCCACCTTGCCGCGTGCGGCGAGCCGGTTGTAGAGGCCCTTGTCGCGACGGACGTCGTGGTACTGCAGGTCCACCATCTCCAGCTTGGCGTCGCCCCACTCGAGGTCGTGGCGGTCGCGGTAGCTCTCGAGGAGGTCGAGCTTCGTCGCCCAGTCGACGGTCCCCGCGAGCTTGCGCGGATCCTCCTCGGCGGTGGTGAGGACCGCCTCCCACCGGGCCAGGACGTCGGCCGTGACCGGGTCGAGGTCGCGGTCCTTCCAGTACCGCTTCGCGGCCTCGAGGTAGTGCCACTGGATGCCGAGCGGCGTGATGGTCGTGCCGTCGTCGGTCCGCAGCGCCACCCGGCTCGTGAGGTCGTGGCTGACCCGGTGGAAGTCGGCGACCGGCTCGCGCAGCCTCGGCGGCGGCGGCAGGGCATCGTCCTCGATGAGGTCGAGCACGATCATCGTCGTCCCGACCTTGAGGAAGGTCGCCACCTCGCACAGCGTCGCGTCGCCGTTGATGACGTGCAGCCGGCGGTAGCGCTCGGGGTCGGCGTGCGGCTCGTCGCGGGTGTTGACGATGGGGCGCTTCAGCGTGGTCTCGAGCCCGACCTCGACCTCGAAGAAGTCGGCGCGCTGGGACTGCTGGAACGGGACGTCGTCGAGGCCGAACTCGTTGCCGGTGCGCCCGGCCCCGACGTAGAGCAGGCGCGAGACGAAGAACGGCGTCAGCTCGCGGACGAGGCGCGGGAACGGGATGTCGCGCGGCACGAGGTAGTTCTCGTGGTAGCCGTACGCGGCGCCCTTGCCGTCGGTGTTGTTCT
>JAHWKB010000125.1 GCA_019348115.1 Actinomycetota bacterium
TGTCGATCCCGGACGTCTCGTCCGACGACCTCCGCCAGCTCGCCGGCGAGATCCGCGGTCACCTCGCCGAGCGCGCCGTGGTCGTCCTCGGGACGGCGACGGCCGACGGCAAGGCCCAGCTCATCGCCACCGTGTCCGGCGACCTCGCCGATGCCGGGGTCGAGGCGCGGCCCATCCTCCAGCCGGCGGCGCAGGTCGTCGGCGGCGGCGCGGGCGGCAAGGGCGACCTCGCCCAGGCCGGTGGCAAAGCCGGCGACAAGCTCGACGAGGCGCTCGCCGTCGCGGCAGCGGAGGCGCGCCGGGCCGCCGCCGCGTGAGGAACGCCGGCGACGAGCTGCCCGTCCGGGGCCGCCTCCTGGCGGTCGACCCGGGGGAGGTCCGGCTCGGCCTGGCCCTGTCCGACCCCGAGCAGATCGTCGCCGCGCCGCTCGGGACGCTCCCGGTCGACGACGTCGACGACCACGCGGCGATCGCCCGCGCCGTCGCCGGCGCGACGGAGGGGCACGATGTGGTGGGGATCGTGGTCGGCCTCCCGCGTAGGCTCGACGGCAGCGAAGGGGACGCGGCCCGCCGGTCGCGGCGGACCGCAGCCGCCCTCCGCGAGGCGACCGGCCTCCCGGTGCGGGTCTGGGACGAGCGGTTCAGCACGACGGAGGCGGAGCGGGTGATGTTGGCGCAGGACGCGAGCCGCCGGGAGCGGCGCGCCTCGATCGACCGGGTCGCGGCCAGCGTGATCCTGCAGGGGGTCCTCGAGGCCCAGCGACAGCGACGCTGAGGGAGACGACGACGTGGCGATGAGCACCGGCTCGAAGGTGTTCCTGGTGGTCCTGCTGCTGCTCTTCGGCGCGGTCGGCGGCGGCCTGTGGTGGGTCAACGACCAGCTGACGGGGGAGCCGGGCGAGGGTGAGCCGGTCCAGGCCGAGATCTCCCGGGGCGCGAGCGCCAGCGAGGTCGGCCGCTTCCTCGAGGAGCGCGACGTCATCAAGAACGCCACCGCCTTCCGGTACATGGCCCGCACGCGCGACCTCGACCGCCAGCTCCAGGCGGGGCCGTACGAGTTCCGCACGGGCATGTCCGTGGACGAGGCCATCGACATCCTCCTCGCCGGCCCGGACCTCCCCGACGAGATCCGCTTCACCGTGCAGGAGGGGCTGACGGTCGACCTCGTCCTCGCACGTCTCGACGAGGCGTTCGAGCAGTACAGCGCCGAGGACTTCCGGGCCGTCCTGGACGAGCGGCTCCAGGCGGGCGCCAACGGCGACGGGCTCCTGCGCCTCCCCGACTGGGTGCCGCCCCTCCAGGACATCCGGGCCCGCAGCGAGGACGTCGTCGAGCCCTACGAGGGGCTGCTCTTCCCCCAGACCTACGCGGTCTTCGACGACGCGACCCCGCTGGACGTCCTCCAGGAGATGGTCGACCTCCTCGACGAGACGGTCGCTGCCATCCCGGAGGACCAGCGCCAGGCCGCCGAGGAGCTCGGCCTCGACCGCTACGAGGTCCTGACCCTCGCGAGCCTCGTCGAGCGCGAGACCCGCGTCGACGCCGAGCGCCCCCAGGTCGCGGGTGTGATCCACAACCGCATGGAGGAGGGCATGCTCCTCCAGATCGACGCGACCGTCCTCTACGCCCGCGGGGAGCACACCGAGCGCGTCCTGACCTCGGACACCGAGATCGACAACGCCTACAACACCTACGTGTACGAGGGCCTCCCCCCGACGCCGATCTCGAACATGGGTCGGGCCTCGATCGAGGCGGCGTTCGCACCACAGGACGTGCCGCACCTCTACTACGTCGTCAAGGCCCCGGAGTGCGACGGCACCCACGCGTTCGCCGAGACCCTCGACGAGCACAACGCCAACGTCCGACGGTTCCGGGAGTCGGACGCCTGCGGGAACAGGTGAGGCGCCCGGGGCCCTGGCCGACGGCGGCGACCCGACCGGTCGCCCTCCTCGGCTGGCCGGTGGCGCACTCGGTGTCGCCGGCGATGCACAACGCCGCGTTCCGCGAGCAGCAGCTCGACCTCGTCTACGTCGCCCTCCCCACGCGGCCGGCCGACCTCCACCGCGTCGTCCACGCCCTGGGCGCCGTCGGGGCGGTCGGGGCGAACGTGACCGTCCCACACAAGGAGACGGTGCGGCCGCTCTGCGACGTGCTGAGCGACGAGGCCGAGCTCGTCGGGGCGGTCAACACGCTCGTCTGGGACGCCGACGGGCTCCGGGGGGACAACACCGACGCCGCCGGGCTCGGCCACGTCCTGGGCGAGGAGCTCGGGATCGGTGGCCCGGACGGGGCGATCGTGCTCGGGACGGGTGGAGCCGCCCGGGCCGCCGTCGTCGCGCTCGGCCGGCTGGGCTGCGCCGTGACGGTCGCGGGCCGCCGCCCCGACGCCGCCGAGGAGCTCGCGGGACTCGCGGAGCTCGCCGGCGCGGCCGAGGTCGACGCGCTCGACAGCCGCGACGAGGGCGACGTCGCCGCCGCGATCGGGCGGTGCCGCCTGGTCGTGAACGCGACGCCGCTGGGGATGGCGGGGGAGGAGCTCCCCGCCCCCTTCCACCGCCTCGGACCGGTGCACGTCGCCTACGACCTCATCTACAACCCGCCCGAGACGCCGTTCCTCGCGGCGGCGCGCGCCGCGGGGGCGGAGGCGCACCACGGGCTGGGCATGCTCGTCGGGCAGGCAGCGGCCTCGTACCGCCTCTGGACGGGCCAGGAGCCGCCCCGACCGGTGCTCTCCGCCGCCGCCGCCGCCGCCCTGTTCGACCGGCCTGACGCGGGGTCGCGCAGCGGGACGTAGGCTGGAGGCGGGTCGACCACAGGAGTCAACTCAAGCCACGGCGGTTCCCTGCCGACGTGACGACGGACGGGCCTTTGCCGGGCCGTCCGGACGTCACGGTCCGCGGGCGCAACGGTCGCGGACCGCGGCCGACGAGTGTCCTGACGGGACCAGAGGAGGACGAGATGCCCGAGTCGAAGGCGCAGCGACTGGCGTCGGCCCTCGACGACTTCATCCGGAGCTCCCCCGACGTCGAGGCCGCCGCGGTGGTCTCCTTCGACGGGCTCCCGATGGCGAGCGCCCTCCCCGACTCGATGGAGGAGGACCGCGTCGGTGCCATGAGCGCCGCGCTCCTCTCCCTGGGTGAGCAGGCGGCCATCGGCCTCGGCCGCGGCCAGCTCAACCAGGTCTTCGTCGAGGGGGAGCACGGGTTCGTGTTCCTGATGAGCGCCAAGGACCAGGCGGTCCTGGCGGCCGTCGCGCGCCGGACCGCCAAGATCGGGTTCATGCTGTTCGAGATGCGGCGTGCCGCCGGCACGATCGGCGACGTGCTGCTCGAGGGCCAGGACGACGCCGACCCCTACGCCGACCTGACCGCCGACGCCGAGGCGTCCGCCGGCACGTGGTCGTGACGAAGGGCCAGACCAGGTAGGACTCGGCCGCGGTCGATGCCGCGGGAACGACCGGGAAGGGGAGTGCCGCATGCTCGAGGGGACCCTCGACAGCTTCACCCTGCCCGACGTCTTCCAGCTGCTGGCCTTCACCAAGAAGACCGGGCGTCTCGAGCTCGAGGACGGGACGACGCAGGGGGACGTCTACTTCAGGGACGGGCAGGTCTACTACGCGGTCTCCGACGGTGGACGGCTCGCCCTCGGTCGCCGTCTCGTCGGCGCCGGCCTGGTCGGCACCGAGGACCTCGCCAAGGCCCTCGAGGACCAGCGCGCCGCCGCGGACGAGGGGCGGGGCCTCCGGCTCGGACAGCTCCTCGTCGAGGCCGGGGTGCTGGCCGAGGAGACCCTCGAGACGATGGTCCGGGAGCAGATCCAGGACGCCGTCTTCGACCTGATGCGGTGGACCAGCGGGTCCTTCTCGTTCGAGATGGGCGAGGGGACGGTCCTCGACGAACCGATCGAGCTCGCCGCGTCCGTCGAGAACCTCATCATGGAGGGCTCCCGCCGCCTCGAGGAGTGGGAGGCCGTCCACCGCAAGATCCCGAGCCGGGACGCGGTCGTCGCCATGTCGCCCCTGCCGGGGCAGAGCACCGCCGAGGTGAGCCTCCAGCCGGAGGAGTGGCGGCTCCTCACCCTCGTCGACGGCACCCGGACGGTCGGGGACCTCGTCGACATCTTCGGCCAGGGCGAGTTCCACACCTCCAAGGTCCTCCACGGTCTCGTGGAGGCCGGCCTCGTGGAGGTCCGGGACCCGGAGCTGGAGGGACCGCCGACCATCGCGGCCCTCCTGGAGCAGCACGAGCTCCTCCGCTCGCTGGAGGAGAACGCGTCGACCCCACGGGCCATCCGGTCCACGGCGGGTCGGCGCGGCGAGGCCGTGTCGCCCGCGGGCGACGACACGGCCGTCGACCCCGTACCCACGCCCGCAGCGGCCGCGCCAGCAGCGACGGCCACCGACGAGGACGGCGAGGCGGACGTGACCGCGAAGGACGACGACCCCACGGCCCGCGAGGACACGGGCCCCCGGGCCCGCCGGCCGGCGCCGGCCAACAGCCTCAAGGCCAAGGTCTCGGAGCCGGACGACGACGCGGGTGAGCGTTCCGCCAAGAAGGACCGCCCCAAGCCGGAGCAGCGCCTCACCACCGACCCCTCGATCGACGAGGACCTCGTCCGGCGCCTCATCGACGGCGTGAAGGGGCTGTAGGTGGCTCGCCGCGATCGCAGCAACATGCGGACCGTCAAGGTCGTCGTGACCGGCCCCTTCGGCGCCGGGAAGACGACGTTCATCCAGACGATCTCCGAGATCACGGTGCTCTCGACCGAGCGCCAGGTCACGGACAACACCCGGGCGGTCAAGGGCCACACCACCGTCGCGATGGACTTCGGCCGCATCACGGTCGGCGGCAACCTCGCCCTCTACCTGTTCGGCACCCCCGGCCAGGAGCGGTTCGACTTCATGTGGGAGATCCTCGCCGAGGGCATGCTGGGGTTCGTCCTGATGGTGGACCACCAGCGTGAGGAGTCGCTCGCGGAGGCCAAGCGCATCCTCGAGTTCTTCACCGACATCGCCGACGTGCCGTTCATCGTCGCGGTCAACAAGGCCGACGGGGACCGGGAGTCGGCCGAGCGGGCCGCCCGGAGCAAGCTCGACATCCCCGAGGGCGTCACGGTGGTGGCGCTCGACGCCCGTGACCGCGACGACGTCAAGCGCGGTCTCGTCTCGCTCCTCTACGCCGTGCTGCAGCAGCTGAGTGCCGGACCCGGCAGGACCGGGGACCCGGCGCTCGCCGGAGAGGCGAACCGGTGAGGCAGCTCGGGCAGATCCTCGTCGACGATGGGCTCATCACGCCTGAGGAGCTGGCTGAGGCCCAGGAGATCCAGCGCCAGGTGGGCAAGTCCCTCGGGCGCGTCCTGATCGACAAGGCCTACGTGACCGAGCGCGACCTCGTGTCGGCCCTGGCACAGCAGATCGGCATGGAGTTCGTCGACCTCCAGGACTTCGACGTCGACGCGAGCGCCGTGACGCGGATCTCCGACACGATCGCCAAGCGCTACAACGCCATCCCGATCAAGTTCGAGGACGGCAAGCTCGTGGTCGCGATGAGCGACCCGGCCAACGTCTTCGCCCTGGACGACATCCGCACCATGACCGGGCTCGACGTCCGCCCCGTCGTCGCCACCCGCGAGGACATCCTCGACGCCATCCGGCGCTACCACCGGATGTCCGAGGAGATCGAGGCCATCGCCGACGACCTCGGTGGCGACATCGCGGACGAGGAGGGCTCCCTCACCGACCTCCGCGCGGTCACCGAGGAAGCCCCGATCATCAAGTTCGTGAACCTCCTGATCACCCAGGCGGTCAACGACGGCGCGTCCGACATCCACATCGAGCCGGGGGAGCGGGAGCTCCGGGTCCGCTACCGCATCGACGGCGTGCTCCACGAGGTCATGAAGTCGCCGAAGTCGATCCAGTCGGGCGTCATCTCGCGTCTGAAGATCATGGCCGAGGTCGACATCGCCGAGCGGCGGATCCCCCAGGACGGCCGCATCGGCCTCGTCGTGGGCGGGAAGGCCATCGACCTCCGCTTCTCGACGCTGCCGACGGTGTACGGCGAGAAGATCGTGATGCGCATCCTGGACAAGACCTCGGTGCTGCTGA
This sequence comes from Actinomycetota bacterium, assembly GCA_019348115.1. Taxonomy (GTDB): domain Bacteria; phylum Actinomycetota; class Nitriliruptoria; order Nitriliruptorales; family Nitriliruptoraceae; genus JAHWJY01. Next base: position 6,104 of record JAHWKB010000125.1, read on the forward strand.
CCCTCGACGACCTCGGCTTCCTCCCCGACAACGAGAAGCGGTTCAAGGAGTCCTACGTCAAGCCGTACGGGATGATCCTCGTGACCGGCCCTACCGGCTCGGGGAAGTCGACGACGCTGTACGCGACGCTGAACGTCAAGAACGAGCCCGGCGTCAACATCATCACCACCGAGGACCCGGTCGAGTACCGCCTGAACGGCATCAACCAGGTCCAGGTGAACAACAAGGCCGGCCTCACGTTCGCGAGCGCACTCCGGTCGATCCTGCGCCAGGACCCCGACATCGTGCTCGTGGGTGAGATGCGTGACCACGAGACGGCCCAGATCGGCATCGAGGCGGCACTCACCGGCCACCTCGTGCTGTCCACCCTCCACACCAACGACGCCCCGAGCGCCATCACCCGGCTGACCGAGATGGGCATCGAGCCGTTCCTCGTCGGGTCGGCCACCGACTCCGTCCTCGCCCAGCGGCTCGCCCGCCGCGTGTGCAAGAAGTGCGCCGAGATGGTGGAGGTCGACCGCGTCATACTCAAGGAAGCGGGCTTCCCTGACGACGTTGTTGACGAGCGGCCTCCGATCCCGA
>JAHWKB010000126.1 GCA_019348115.1 Actinomycetota bacterium
GGTCGCGAGTCGTAGATGTTGAACGCGCCGACGGTCGTGTCCCGGTACGCGAGCGGCACGCTGAACACGCCCATGATGCCGTGCCGGGCGGCGGCCTGGCCGAACCGGGGGAAGCGCGGGTCGTCGGCGACGTCCGACGCGTTCACGATCACGCCCGAGCGGTAGGCCAGCAGGCACGGCCCCTCGTCGAGCTCGATCTGGAGCTCCTCGATGCGGAGCAGGCCCGGGTCGGAGGCGGACGTGAACCGGAGGTCGCCGTGGCCGTCCTCGAGCATGACCCCGGCGCCCTCGACGTCGAACAGCTCAGCGACGTTGCGACCGAGCGAGCCGAGCACCTCGTCGAGGCTGTAGTCCCCGACCAGCGTGTTCGCGAAGTCGAGGAGGATGCGGAGGAGGGTGTCCTGGTTCATCCACCGGAACGTAGACGTAGCCTCGCGCTGTCGTCACGCTCGGTCGAGGATCCCCCGCTCGCGTAGCGTCGCCAGGACAGCAGCGACGCAGCCGTCGAGCTCGCGTGCGCTCGTGTCGAGGCGGAGCTCCGGGTCCGTCGGCGGCTCGTACGGGGCGGACACGCCGGAGAACCCGGGGATCTCGCCGGCGCGGGCCCTGGCGTAGAGCCCCTTCACGTCCCGGGCCTCGCAGACCTCGAGCGGCGTGTCGACGAACACCTCGACGAAGGGTGTCGGCGGCGCGGCGTCCGCGTGGAGGGCACGGACGCGGTCGCGGTCGGCGCGGTACGGCGAGATGAACGCCGACAGCACGACCGTGCCGGCGTCGGTGAACAGGCGGCACACCTCGCCGATGCGGCGGATGTTCTCGGTGCGGTCCCCGGGTGAGAAGCCGAGGTCGCGGTTCAGGCCGAAGCGCACGTTGTCGCCGTCGAGGACGTAGGCGTGGACGCCGGCGGCGACGAGCGCGTCCTCGACCGCGTACGCGATCGTCGACTTGCCGCTCCCCGACAGACCCGTGAACCACACGGTCGCGCCGGCATGGCCGAACACCTCGCGCCGGCGTGCCCCGTCGACGGCACCCGCGGCGCGGACGATGTTGTCCGAGACGGGGCCGTCCTCCGAGGTGGGGCTGCTCACGAGCGGGCCGAGAGGATGCCGCGCTCGGTGAGGAGCGCGAGGACCGCCTCGACGGACTCCTCGACCGACTGCCGGGAGGTGTCGAGGCGGAGGTCGGGGTGGTCGGGTGCCTCGTAGGCGGCGGAGACGCCCGGGAAGCGCTCGATCTCGCCGGCGTCGGCCGCGGCGTACATGCCCTTCTCGTCGCGCTCGCGGCACACCTCGATCGGCGTGTCGAGGAACACCTCGATGAAGCGCTCGTCCCCGACGACGTCACGGGCGCGGTCGCGGACCGCGGCCTCGGGCGCGACCAGGCCGGCGATCACGAGGAGGCCCTGGTCGTTCAGGGTCCGGGCGACCTCGGCGACCCGGCGGAGGTTCTCGGAGCGGTCCGGGGCGGAGAACCCGAGGTCGCGGGAGATGCCGAGGCGGACGTTCTCACCGTCGAGACGGACGACGGTGCGGCCGCGGTCGAACAGCCGCCGCTCGAGCGCCGCCGACAGCGTCGACTTGCCGGCGCCGGTGAGGCCGGTGAGGAGCACGGTCGCGGGCTGCTGGCCGAGCCGCGCGGCGCGCTCCTCCGGGGTGACCTGCGACGCGGACGCCGTGACGGTCGCCTCGGGCGAGGCGTCCCACGCCGACGAGCGGCCGACGATCATGCCGGCGCCGACGGTCGCGTTGCTCAGCCGGTCGATGAGGATGAACGAGCCCGTCGTGCGGTTGCGCGCGTACGGATCGAAGACCAGCTCGCGGTCGGCGACGAGCTCGCACCGGGCGATGTCGTTCAGGCCCAGCGAGTCCGCGTCCTCGTGGTCGAGGGTGTTGATGTCGACGCGGTGGCGGATCGTCCGCACCGACGCGTTCGACAGGCCGTTCACGGACTGGAGGAGGTACTGCCTGCCGGGGAGGCACTCGTCGTCGGACATCCACACGACCATCGCGTCGAGGTCGTGCGAGCGCAGCGGCGGATCGTTCTGATCGTGAGATCGTCTCTGACGCTGCTCAACGTCGCCGACGAGGATGTCGCCGCGCGAGATGTCGATCTCGTCGGCGAGCGTGAGCGTCACGGCGCGACCTGGCCCGGCGAGGTCGAGGTCGCCGTCGAACGTCACGATGCGCTCGACGGTCGAGGAGACCCCGGACGGCAGCGCCGTCACCGTGTCGCCGGGCGCGACCGTGCCGGCGGCGACGGTGCCGGCGAAGCCGCGGAAGTCGAGGTCCGGCCGGGTGACGAGCTGGACCGGGAAGCGGAAGCGCGCGAGGTCGACGCCGGCCTCGACGTCGACGGTCTCGAGGTGCTCCATCAGCGGGACACCGTCGAACCACGGCATGTTCGCCGACGGCTCGACCACGTTGTCGCCGGCGAGCGCCGACATCGGCAGCAGGTACGGGTCGACGACGCCGAGCCCGTCGGCGAACGCGTGGTAGTCGGCGGCGATCTCGTCGAAGCGCTCCTGCGACCAGTCGACGAGGTCCATCTTGTTGACCGCCACCACGACGTGGCGGATGCCGAGGAGGCTCACGATGTAGCTGTGCCGCTTCGTCTGCGCCTGCACGCCGTGACGGGCGTCGATGAGCAGGATCGCGAGCTGGCAGTTCGACGCGCCCGTGACCATGTTCCGCGTGTACTGCTCGTGGCCGGGGGTGTCGGCGATGATGAACTTCCGCCGCGCCGTCGAGAAGTAGCGGTAGGCCACGTCGATGGTGATGCCCTGCTCGCGCTCGGCCTTCAGGCCGTCCATGAGGAGCGCGAGGTCGACCTCGTCCCCGGTCGTGCCGGACGTCACGGAGTCGGACTCGAGCGCCGCGAGGTGGTCCTGGTAGATCATGTTGGAGTCGTGGAGCAGCCGACCGATGAGGGTCGACTTGCCGTCGTCGACCGACCCGCAGGTGAGGAAGCGGAGGAGGTCCTTCTGCTCGTGCTCGGCGAGGTAGGCCTCGATGTCGGTCGCGATCAGGTCGCTCGCGTGCGCCATCAGAAGTACCCCTCGCGCTTCTTCTCCTCCATCGACCCCGACTGGTCGTAGTCGATCACCCGGCCCTCACGCTCCGAGCGCGTCGCCAGCAGCATCTCCTGGATGATCTCGGGCAGCGTCGTCGCCTTCGACTCGACCGCGCCGGACAGCGGGTAGCAGCCGAGCGTGCGGAACCGCACCCACCGCTCCTCCGGCTCCTCGCCCTCCTCGAACCGGAAGCGGTCGTCGTCGACCATGATCGTGACGCCGTTGCGCTCCACCACGGGACGCTCGGCCGCGTAGTAGAGCGGCACGATGGGGATGTCCTCGAGCCACACGTACTGCCACACGTCGAGCTCGGTCCAGTTCGACAGCGGGAACACCCGGATCGACTCGCCCGGCGACACGCGGCCGTTGTAGAGGCTCCACAGCTCGGGCCGCTGGTTCTTGGGGTCCCAGCGGTGGTGCTTGTCGCGGAACGAGAACACCCGCTCCTTCGCGCGGCTCTTCTCCTCGTCGCGCCGCGCACCACCGAAGGCGGCGTCGAAGCGGTGCGCCGACAGCGCCTGCTTCAGCGCCTGGGTCTTCATGATGTCGGTGTAGTTCTTCGAGCCGTGGTCGAACGGGTTGATGCCCTGCGCCACACCCTCCTGGTTGGTGTGGACGATGAGGTCGAGCCCGAGCTCCTCCGCGGTCCGGTCGCGGAACTCGATCATCTCCCGGAACTTCCACGTCGTGTCGATGTGGAGGATCGGGAACGGGATCCTCCCCGGGTGGAACGCCTTCCTCGCCAGGTGGAGCATCACCGACGAGTCCTTCCCGATGGAGTACATCATCACCGGGCGCTCGAACTGCGCGACCACCTCCCGGATGATCGCGATCGCCTCGGCCTCCAGCTGCTGGAGGTGGGTGAGACGGAGTTCGGGAGGCAGCGCCGCAGGCGAACCTCCAGCGTGGTCTGGCAGCGCGGCGGGCGCCGGCATGGCGGGGGTCCTCGACGGTGGTGAGCAGGTCGGGGCGCAGTGAACCAGCGTCCCCGCGCCCGTTCCTCACCGCACGTGCGAACCGTGCGGACCGGTCAGGCGGCGCACGCCGCGCGGCGCGCCTCGGCCGCGTCGGCGAGGCGGGCGGTCCAGGCATCGTCCGCCCCGAGGTGGAGCGTCACGGTGGTCCCGCCGGCCGCCGGCCCCTCCGGGCACGGGGCGGCGAGGATGGCGTCGAGCTGGGACTGCCAGAACCGGTCCTGCACGTCCTGGGGCACACGCCCCGCGGCGAGGTCACCGATCGTGAAGTGCTCGGTCACGGGCTCCTCCGCCGCGGTGATGGCCGAGACCGCCGCGGTCGTCACCGCGACGTCGGCGTCGGTCCCGCCGTCCTCCAGCACGGACGCCTCGCTGCGCTCGTTCCACACCACACCGTGGACCCGCGCCGCGGCGACGCCGGCGAAGAGGAGGACGACGAGGACGAGCGCGACGGCGACCTGGACCGGATCCTGCCCCCACGGCTGGATCCCGCCCGACCGTTCGCCGCTGCGCATGCGCTCGTCCTCGTCGTCGCTCGTGTTCCCCTCCCTCCCCTACGGCGTCGCCGAGCGTAACTTCATAGGTCTTCATAGAGATATGCGCAGCGCGCCCACGACCGTGCGCCCCTGGTCCGCCCCGGGGCGCCGCCGGTGGCGAGGAGCGGGCCAAAGGAGCGCGCCGGTGCTCCTCTATGGATGTGGTCGCTCGCGCCCGGGTTCGGGGATGTCGACGCGCTCGGAAGTGCCTGCTTGACCTGTAAATGGCGAACCACGACACTGCCGCTGCGCGGTCAATCGCCAGGCATGCGATCGCGCAGGCCATCGGGGGATGGAACGGGTCACTTGACCACTGACTTCACGATGTGAACGGAGCCACCCGTGGCGAAGAAAGAGATGTCGGACGAGCACAAAGCGGCGCTCGCGAAGGGTCGGGCGCAGGGTCGGGCCGTCCGCGAGTACCTCGAGGCCGTCGCCGAAGGATCCCGGCCCGGACGCCGGCTGTCGCCGGACGAGATCCGCGCCAAGATCGAGGGCCTCCACCAGCAGATCGAGGAGGAGGACAACGCGGCCAAGCGGGTCGAGCTGATCCAGCGGCGGCTCGACTACGAGGACCGGTTGTCGAAGGTCGAGGACGCCCCGGACATGGAGGCGCTCGAGCGCGGCTTCGTCGAGGCCGCCCAGGAGTACTCCGAGCGCAAGGGCATCACCTACACGGCGTGGCGCGAGGCGGGCGTCCCCGCCGCCGTGCTCAAGCAGGCCGGCGTCCCCCGGACGCGTCGCACCGCCTGACCTTCCGCCCTCGCCGGAAGTTTGCAGCGAGAAGTTTCGGCTCAGCCGAACCAGGTCGATGCAAACGTCCGGTCGGGGTCAGACGGTGACGTCGATGCCGGCGAACTCCGGGACGGCGGCGCCGACGGCACGTGCCGCGCGCGCGGCACAGGCGTCGAACGCCTGGATGAAGCGCTCGGCGTCGCGCCGGTAGCTCTCGAGCAGGGCAGGGTCACTGACGATGCCCTCGACGAGGTCGAACTGCTGGTAGAGGTCGGACGCGAACGCGCGCCGCCGGCGGTCGACCCCCGCCTGGACCGTCTCGACGGCCTTGCCGACCTGCTCGTCGAGGTCGCGCAGCAGGTGGCTCGAGATCTCGTCGAGGCGCTGCAGGATCGACGCCTTGGCACGGTCGAGGTTGGCCTGCCCCGCCATCATCGACGACATCTTCCAGCCGACGAGCGCTCCGCCGAGGAGCCCGATCGGTCCGAGGAGCGCCCCGGCCGCCAGGAACGCCGCGCCCCCGCCGGCGACACCGCCGGCGAGGAGCCCGGTGCGACCGGCCTGCTTGGAGCGCGCGGCCGCCTGCTGCAGGACCACGAGCTGGTCCGGCGTCATGAGGAGCGCGCTGGACGACAGCCGGACCTGCGGGAGGTTCGGGGCGACGTCGCTCATCACGGCCTCGAACTGCTGCTCGAGGTCACGGCGCAGGCGGTCCACCACGAGGCGGAAGCCGTCGGCGAACTCGCGGCTCGCGATCTCGCCGCTCACCTCGACCTCGCGCTTGAAGCGGGTCGCGAAGCTCTCGAGGTCCTCGACGGAGGTGGTGGCCTCGACCTTGCGCTTCGCGGTCTGGAACGTCGACAGGATGCGGCCACGGATCTTCATCTTGAGCGGGCCGAGGTCGGCCAGCGCCCGCTCGACGGCACGGTCGAACTGCGACTCGAGGCCCCTGATGTTGGCGTCGACCTGCGAGCGGTACTCCGACAGGCGCGCCGGGTCCTCGAGCAGCTGCTGGCGGATGCGCACCTCGCCCTTGGCCATCTCGGCCGCCTTGGCGATGCGGTCCGCGGCCGCGTGGAGGACCTCGGAGCCGGCGACGTCGGAGAGGTAGAGCTCGAGATCGCGCAGCAGCCGGTCGGCACCGGAGCGCTTCCACCGGTCGATGTCGTCGTTCTGCCGCGCCTCCCACGCCTCCAGGGCGCAGATCGGGTAGATGCGGACGTCGCCGGTCTGGCCGGCCTTGCGAGACGCCTCGACGATCCGCCCGCCGATGTAGTTCAGGATCTCGTTGCGGGTGTCCCGGTCGTGGAAGTGCTGCGGGTACATGTTGCAGACGAGGAAGGTCTTCTTGAGCTCGCGGCT
>JAHWKB010000024.1 GCA_019348115.1 Actinomycetota bacterium
ACACGAACGAGACCGTGCCGCTGCCGGTGTTCGCGGCGACGCAGTGCTCGCCGTCCGGGGTCGTCAGCGCCCAGCTCGGCATGTCGCCGACGTCGACGATGGCCGTCGCCTCGAAGGTCGCGACGTCGACCAGCGCCACGTAGTCCGAGGCTCGCCCGGCGAGGCACAGCGTCCCGCCGTCGGCGGACAGGGCGAGCCCGTGGTGCGGCGCCTCGAAGGAGTAGTCGTCCTCGGTGACGCCGTCGTCGATCGGCAGCTCCAGCCGGCGGCGCTCCTCGCCGGCCTCGAGGTCGTACTCGATGACGCCGTGCAGCTCCGACAGCTGGGCGTACATCCGCGTCTCGTCGTCGTTCAGCGCGAACGGACGGATGCCGCGGTCGAACTCGAACGTCTCGAGCGTCTCCAGCGTGGCGGTGTCGATGATCCGCAGCTGGTACGGCGACGGGACCCCCGGCAGCTCGGCGCGGGCCTCGCGCGCCTCCCACGGCGTGACGATGTTGCCGATGCTGGCGTTGTAGAGGCGCGCGCCGTCGGCGCTGAGGTGGTTGTCGTGCGGCCACTCACCGGTCGCGGCGGAGCCGACGATCGTCCCGTCCGCGGTGTCGAACACCTCGACGACGTCGGTCGTGAGCGAGGACACGTAGAGCCGGGTGCCGTCGGCGGACAGGGTCGCGTGGTCGGCCCGGATGCCGTCGACGGGGGACTTCCACAGGAGCTCGCCGGTCGCGAGGTCGAAGGCGGCCACGTCCCCGCGGTGCCCACGGGAGACGTAGAGGGTCCGGCCGTCGGGGGAGAGGTCCTGGTCCTGGGCGAGGTTCTCGCCGCCGGCGGCCTCGACGAGCTGCTGCCCGAGGAGCGCCTGGAAGGGGTCGTCCTCGCCCGGCTCGGCGGTGTCGCCGTCGGGGACCACGTCGAGCTGGTGCAGCACCTCGAACGTCTCGGCGTCGACGGCCGTGACCGTCCCGTCCTCGGCGTTGGCGACGAACACGACGTCGCGTCCACCGCCCGGGGCGGGCTCGGCAGGGCCGGTCGCCGCGAGGAGGCCGCATGCGAGCACGGCCGTGCCGACCACCGTCGTTCTCCGCTCCCGCACCCGCGCTCCTGCCGTCAGCTGCGGCCGAACGGTAGGGCGCGCCGAGGACGCCCGGATGCGCCGGAGCCTGCGTGCCGCGCACGCCCTCCCGCTGAGCGCACGGTGACGGACGCGATGCAAGCCTGCGCCGGCGATCGGCGTCCTGAGGGTGGAGGATCACGGCGGGGGCAGGGGGCGACGCGTGCTGGAGCAGGAGGGCACCGGGTTCACCGGGACCGCGCGCGCCCACCTGCCGCGCCTCTACTCGCTCGCCCGGCGTCTCGTCGGTCAGCACGCGGACGACCTCGTCCAGGAGTGCCTGCTCCGCGCCTACCGCGCCTGGTCCGGGCTCCGCGATCCGGTGGCGAGCGAGGCGTGGTTCACCGCGATCCTCGTGAACTGCGCCAAGGACCGCTACCGCTACGTCGAGCGTCACGCGCGTGAGGTCCCGATCGACCCGGTCGACGGGTTCTCGCTCTACCGCACCCTCGCCGCCGAGGATCCCTTCCCCTACTCCGATTCGCTCCACCTCGACTTCCTCTGCCGCTTCGGGCCGGAGGACGTCTGGCAGGTGCTCGACGACCTGCCCGAGCTCTACCGCGTGCCGCTCGTGCTGGTGCACATGGAGGGGTGGCCCGCACGTGAGGTGGCCGACGCGCTCGACGTGGCCGTCGGCACCGTCCACGCACGCCTCCACCGCGGCCGCAAGCTCTTCGAGCGCACGCTGTGGACCTACGCCGTCGGCAACGACCTCCTCCGGACGGGAGCACCCGCATGATGAGCTGCCAGGAGGCGGTGACCGCGCTGTGGCGCCACCTCGAGGACCCCACCCCGGACGGCGACGACGTCGGTCTCTCGGACCACCTCGGTCGCTGCCGACGCTGCTGTGGCGAGGCCGAGTTCGCCGGGATGCTGCAGGACCTGTGGGCACGGACCTCGACCGAGGTCGTCCCCGCGCCGGCGCGCGAGCGCTTCGAGGCGTTGCTCGCGTCGCTGGAGGCGGCGACGTGACCGACCTCATGTTCAAGTCCGAGATCCAGGACCTGATCCGCGACACCTACCGCCACCTCAGCGACGACCGTCCGGCCCGGTTGCTGCAGACCTACCGCGACGAGGACCTGGCGCTGCTCCCGGGGGAGGCCGTGGCGTGGTCGTTCGGCACCGACGATCCGGTGTCGGCGGCGGAGCTCCAGCCGGGGGAGCACGTCGTCGACCTCGGGTGCGGCGCCGGCATCGACGCGATCCTCGCCGCGCACCGCGTCGGCCCGGAGGGCCAGGTCACCGGCGTCGACCTCCTCCCGGAGATGTGCCGCCGCGCCCGCCGCCACGCCGCCGCCGCGGGGCTGCCCAACGTCACGTTCGTGGAGGGCGAGATCGAGGCGCTGCCGCTGCCGGACGCCTCGGCCGACGTGGTCGTCTCGAACGGCGTCATCAGCCTCTCGGCGCGGAAGGCCCGGGTCTTCCGCGAGGCGCTCCGGGTGCTGCGTCCCGGCGGCCGGATCTGCGTCTCCGACATGACGCTCGAGGAGGAGCAGCTCCCGCAGGAGGTGATGCTCCACCCGGCCGCGTGGGCCGGCTGAGTGGCCGGCGCCCTGACGGAGCGTGCCTTCGTCGACGACCTCCACCGCGCCGGGTTCGTGGACGTCGCCGTCGTGCGCCGGCGGACCTACGGCCTGCGCGAGCTCGAGTCCGAGCCGCTGTTCACCCCGGACCTGCTGGCGGTGATGCGCCGCACGATCCCCGCCGACGTCCAGGCCCGGATCGGGAACGTCATCGTCGTGACCGCCCGGCGACCATCGTGAAGGGACCAGCGTGACCGCGACCGCCCCGCAGGGGTCCACCGCCGACGTCGCCCGGCGCGCCACCGCCGTGCTCGTGACGGTGCTGCTCGTCCTGGCCGCCGTCGCGTGGTGGGGCGTCGCGGAGCAGGCCGCGGGCATGCGCGGCATGGCGGACGGCCTCGCGGGCGTCGGCGCCGCCATGCCGATGGAGCTCGCGGTCCCCGTCTTCCTCGGCATGTGGGTGACGATGATGGCGGCGATGATGCTGCCCACGGTGCTGCCGATGGTGCTCGCGCACCGGATGGTCGTCCGGCAGCGCGGGGAGGGCTGGGCACCGACGGGGATCTTCGTCGCCGGCTACCTCGGCAGCTGGGCCGTCGCCGGCCTGCTGCCGGCCGCGCTCTTCCCGCTCCTGGCCGACGCGGCGATGCTGTCGGAGCGGCAGCTCGCGGTGGCCTCGGGGGGCGTGCTGGTCGTCGCCGGGCTCTACCAGTTCACCGCCTGGAAGGACGCGTGCCTGCGGGCGTGCCGCTCGCCGGTCGAGTTCCTCCTCACCCACGACTTCGGTGCCGGCGCCCGCGGTGCCGTGCGCGCCGGCATGTCGCACGGGCTGTTCTGCCTCGGCTGCTGCTGGGCGCTCATGAGCGTGCTCGTGGTCGTGGGACTGATGAACCTCGTGTGGATGGTGGCGCTGTCGCTGCTGTTCCTCGCGGAGAAGACGTGGCGGCAGGGCGACGCCCTGGCGCGTCCGGTCGGGATCGTCCTGATCGGCATGGGCCTCGCCGTCGCGGCGCGGCCGGAGCTGCTCCGGCACCTCGCCGGCGTGGCCGAGCACGGAGGTGGGATGTGAAGGAAGCGACGCCGACCTGGCGGCTCAGCGGGACCCACGCCATGGCCTGCAACTGCGCGTACGGGTGTCCCTGCGCGTTCAACGCCACGCCCACGTACGGGCCGTGCGAGGCGGTGGTCGCCGTCTCCATCGACGAGGGCTCCTACGGGGACGTCGATCTCTCCGGTCTGCGGTGGGTCGGGGTCGGGGCGTGGCCGGGGCCGCTCCACGAGGGCAACGGCCGGGCGGTGATCTACCTGCCGCCCGACCTCGACGAGCAGCAGCGGGTCGCCCTCGAGGCGGTCGCGAGCGGCCGTGCCGGCGGTCCGTGGGGGATCCTCATGGGCACGGCCACGGCCGGCGTGGAGGTGCGGGAGGCGGCGCTGGAGTACGTCGCCGCCGGTGCCGACACGACGATCCGCGTCGGCGACGACGTCGACGTGGCCTACGAGCCGATCCGGAACCCCGTCACGGGAGCCGAGCACCACGCGGCGACGCTCCTCGAGACCGGCCTCCTCACGAACCGCCAGGACCAGTACTCGTCGCGGATCAACCGCGTCGAGGTGGACGGGATCAGCTGGGACGTCTCCCAGCGGACCGCCATCGAGATGCCCATCAGCTGGAGTGGACCATGACCGACACGACCGAGACGATGACCTCCACCGGGACGGGGACCGAGCTGCCGGTCGACCCGGAGGCGCTGCGCGCCGAGGTCCGGGCCAAGTACCGCGACGTCGCGGCGCACCCGGACGCCGTGCACCACTTCCACACCGGTCGCCGTCTCGCACGGATCCTCGGTTACCCCGGCGAGTGGGTCGACCCGCTCCCGGACCGCGCGGTGGAGTCCTTCGCCGGCGTGGCGAACCCGTTCGCCCTGCGACGGCTCGAGCCCGGCGAGCGCGTGGTCGACGTCGGCGCCGGCGCCGGCTTCGACACCTTCGTGGCGGCGTCCCAGGTCGGGGACGACGGCGTCGTCGTCGGCGTCGACATGACCGAGGAGATGCGCACCAAGGCCGGCGAGAACGCCGAGCTCGTCGGCGCGACCAACGTCGAGTTCCGCGACGGGCTGGCCGAGTCGCTGCCCGTCGAGGACGGCTGGGCGGACGTCGTGATCTCCAACGGCGTGTTCAACCTCTGTGCTGACAAGCGGGCGGTCTTCGAGGAGGTGTTCCGGGTGCTCCGGCCGGGGGGGACGCTGCAGTTCGCCGACATCGCGAACGGCACCGCGGTCCCGCCCGGCGCGTTGCGCGAGATCGACCTCTGGACCGGCTGAATAGCTGGTGGCCTGCCGTGTGCAGGCTGGAGGAAGATGCTCGAGGAGGTCGGCTTCGTCGACGTCCGCATCGGTGAGCCGTGCGACACCTTCGGTGGCGCGCCCGGCGAGGAGAAGGCGCGCGCCTACGAGGTCTACGGCTACCCGTTCCTCGCGCGCAAGCCCGACTGACCGCCGGGACCGGAGCGCCATGACCCAGAGCGAGCTGTACCACGAGGGATCGCGCCAGCTGCAGGACCGGTTCGACGACGGATCGCGGACAGGCTCTTCCTCGCCACGCTCCACGCCGACGGGTTCCCGGACGTGTCGCAAGGGCGGCATGCCGGGGTGCGTGAGATCTCGCCGTCCTCGCGGAGGAGTCGTCCGCATCACCGCTTCGGCATGAGGATCCACAGGACGATGTAGGCGAGCTCGCCGGCGCCGAACAGCCCGAAGAGCACGAAGAGGAACCGGACGGTGCCGGTGCTCCACCCGTAGGCATCCGCGAGGCCGGCGCACACGCCCGCGATCACCTTGCGGTCGCGGGGTCGGACGAGCTGGGTCCTTGCCATGGCGGTGCCTCTCTGCGTGGTGGGCGGTGCGGAGTGTCGTCCCGGCGTCAGCGACCGGGGGGTTCCTCGTCGAACTCGGCGTAGTGGCGGGCGAGGTGGTCGTAGACGTCGTCGATCTCGTCCTCGGGGATGTCGACCCCGCCGCGGCCGCCCTGGACCACGTTCATCGCGGCGGTCACGCCGGACCACACGACCTGCAGTCGGCCGTCGATCAGCTCGTGGTGCGGGAGCTTGTAGGCGGTCTTGAGCTGCGGCGGGTCGTTGTCGTCGGCGTCCTCGTCGTACCAGGCGTGGGCCGTGGCGACGGCGTCCCAGCCACCGTGCTCGATGATGTCGTCGAGCTTGTCGGTGCCGTCCCACGTCCAGTCACGGTCGCGCGGGGCGGTCGGGCTCGCGTGCGGCTCGGGGACGGCCATGTCGTGCTCCTCGTCTCGGCGTGCTCCCAGCATGGTCCGGTCGCGCCGCGCCGGCCGGCGCGGCCCACCATCGGTCGGACGGGCACCTGGACGACCGTCGACGGAACGGCCTGGACACCCGGCGTCCGGCGGAGGGGACCGGCACGGCGCGGGCGGCGCCAGGCCACCGTTGTCCTGCACCCTTCGACCTCGACGCAGGAGCCCCTCATGAGCATCGTCCGACGCCTCTTCAGCATGTTCGCCAGCAGCGGCGGTCGCCGCACCCGGACGCGCGGCGGTGGCGGCGGGCTGATGTCGCTCGTCAGCCGCTTCCTCGGTGGTGGACGCCGACGGTCCACGACCCGCTTCTGATCCGACCAGCCCCAGGCCCGGGGGCGTTGCGCGGTGCGGTCGGGATCCCGGCCGTACCGTGCGTCGTCTCCGGGGCGTGGAGGTGGGACGGTGGCGGAGCATCGGTACGCGGTGGCGCTGGTGTGGACCGGCAACACCGGGGCGGGGACGGCGGACACGCGCAGCTACACGCGCGCCCACCGGCTCTCGGCCGACGGCAAGCCCGACCTCCTCGGCTCCAGCGACCCCGCGTTCCGCGGCGATCCCGAGCGATGGAACCCGGAGGACCTCCTCGTCGCGGCGCTCTCCGGCTGCCACATGCTCTGGTACCTCCACCTCTGCGCCGACGCCGGCGTGGTCGTGACCGCCTACCGGGACGACGCGGCCGGCACGATGGTCGACCACCGGGAGGGCGGGGAGTTCACCGAGGTCGTCCTCCGCCCCGCCGTGGAGGTCGCCGACGCGGGCATGGTCGATACGGCGACCCGGCTCCACGCCGACGCGCACGCGCGCTGCTTCGTCGCCCGGTCGGTGAACTTCCCCGTGCGCCACGAGCCCACGGTGACCGTCGCCCCCTGACCGGGCTGGCTACCAGGGACGGGCGTCGCCGGCGTCCCAGGTGAAGACACGCTGGGCCTTGCCGGTCTCCTGGACCGGGAGCGTGCCGGGGTCCACGAGCGTGACGTCGACGCCGACGCGGACCCGCTCGCGGAGGAGGTCGCGCAGCCGGTCCGCGAGCGCGGCGCGGTCCTCGCCGTCCGCGCCGGTCTCGGCCACGACCTCGACGCGGACCAGCGTCTCGCGCCGGTCCACGACGATCCGGTAGGCGCCGGTGAGGCCCGGTTCGTCGAGGAGCACGGTCTCGATCTCCCGCGGGAAGACGTTGACGCCCCGCACGATCAGCATGTCGTCCACGCGTCCCTGCAGCCGGGCGATGCGCCGGTGGGTCCGCCCGCAGGGCGTCTCCCCGTCGACGAACCGCGTGACGTCGCCGGTGCGGTAACGGATGACCGGCTGCGCCTCGCGTGTGAGGGTCGTCAGCACGAGCTCCCCCCGCTCGCCGTCGCGGACGGGTACGCCGCTGCCGGGCTCGACGATCTCGGGGTAGACGTGGTCGTCGAACAGGAACATCGCGCCCTTGGAGTCGTGGGCCTCGGCCGCGACGCCCGGTCCCATCACCTCGGACAGCCCGTAGATGTCGCAGGCGTCGAACGGCCCGCCGGTCACCTCGGACCAGCTCGCCTCGATCCGCTCGCGCAGCGGCTCGGACCACGGCTCGGCACCGAGGACGCCGTAGCGCAGGTCGATGCCGGTCGTGCCCTCGGCGATGGCACGCTCGGCGAGCAGCAGGGAGAACGACGGCGTGGCGCACAGCCCCCGGGCACCGAGGTCGGCGAGGAGCGACAGCTGCAGCGGCTGGTTCCCGCCGGAGGCCGGCACGGCCATCGCCCCGAGCGCCTCGACCCCGAAGTGGAGCCCGAGCCCGCCGGTGAACAGGCCGTAGCCGTACGCCACGTGGATGGTGTCGGCGGAGGACGCGCCGGCGCACGCGAGGGCCCGGGCGTTCAGCGCCGCGAACACCGCGACGTCGTTCGCCGTGTAGGCGACGATCGTGGGCTTGCCGCTCGTCCCCGAGGAGGCGTGGACGCGGACGACGTCCTCGCGCGGGACGGCGAGCATCCCGAGCGGGTAGGTGTCGCGGAACTCGGCCTTGCCCGTGAACGGCAGCGACCGGAGGTCGTCGAGCGAGGTGAGGTCGTCCGGCTCGGCACCGGCGAGCTTGTCCGACCAGTAGTCGCTCCCGCTCGCCCGCAGGCGCCCGACGAGCTGGCGCAGACGTGACAGCTGCAGGGCAGCCCGTTCGTCGCGGTCCTGGCTCTCGCTCTCCGGGTCGAACACGCTGCCTCCTCGCGCCGGCCGCGACGGTAGCTCCGGGCCGGCGGGCCCGTGCCGCGCGCCTCGTCAGCGCCGGCGGAGCGCAGCCGCGCCGGCGAGGAGGCCGATCGCCGTGAGGGCGAGCCCACCGCCGGTGGCCGGCAGGGGTCCGTCCGCCGCCGTGTCGCCCGCGTCCGCCGGTGCCGGCGCCGGCCCGGCCGCGGCGGGGATCGTGCCGGTGTGCTCGCCGACAGCGGCGAGCGTGAGCACGCGGCCGTCGGTGAGCGTCACCGTCACCGGCCCGTCCGTCGTCAGGGCGTAGGGCACCGCGTCGGTCGTCAGGCACGCACCCGCGACGTCGACGGTCAGCGACGCGACGTTGGCGAGCGTCCCCTGGAGCCGGTTCGCCTGCTCGAGGTCCCGGTGGCCGGTGACCTCGTGGAAGTCCGAGACCCACGGGACCGGCTCGGTGCCGGCGTCGCGTCCGGCGGTCACGGTGGGGATCGACCCGCCGCAGCCGGCGGAGGTGAGGTCGACCGACAGCGCGCCCTCCTCGATGCCACGGAGCGCCGACACCCAGTACGCGCGGTCGTGGAGGATGCGGTAGTCCGGGTTCCCCTGTGCGGGGTCGGTCCGGAACACCACACGGGCGGGGCGCTCGACGCGCGTGCGACCCCGGGTGTCCTCGCCCTCCTTGCGCCAGTCGTCGGCGACCGCGAACACGAAGTGGTCGCCGGTGGGGTGCTGGTAGTAGCGGTAGGGGAAGTCGCGCGCGCGGAACTCCTGCGCCATCGCCTCGGCGCTCGTGACGTGCACGAGCTCGTCCGCGGTGCCGAAGATCATCGATCCCGGCACGTGACGGAGGTTGCCGACGTAGTCGACGGCGTTGTGGATCGCCCCGGCCGTCACGAGCCCGGCGTCGCCCTCGCCGCTCGGGTTGTTGCCGGCGTCGCCGGTGAACCCGACCCAGGTGATGAAGCCGGCGAACAGGTGGGGGTACAGCTGGGCCATCCGGAAGGTGGCGTAGCCGCCCTGCGAGTACCCGCTCATGAACAGCTGGTCCTCGTCGATCGCGTAGTGCGCGAGCACGTCGGCGAGCACGTCGAGGCCGTCGCGCTCCGAGACGTCGCTCCAGTACCCGTGGGGGCCGCGCGCGAGCGGGACCGCGATGACGCGGTCGAGGTCGTGGGCGAACGTCCGCTGGAACCCCGGCTGGTTCACGAACGCCCCGTGGTTCTGGTTCGAGCCGTGGGCGACGAACTGCAGCCCGTGCGGCCCCGCCTCCTCGGGGAGGTAGATGCCGTAGGGCTGGTACTTCCCGAAGTAGTGGAAGTTCTGTGCGAAGGTCGGTGAGGCGCCGCCCGTCCCGCGACCCGGGATCGGTGTGTACGACATGCCCTCGCCCGGCGGGAGCGTGTACGCCGACGTGTAGACCCGCTCGTGGAGGCCGGGGCCGACCGCCGCGGCGCGCGTGACGCCGCCGGTCAGGTCGGACACCCGGACGACCTCGCCGAAGTCGGAGATGTCGCCGGCGTGCAGGGCGTCGGACTGGAGGTCCTCCCACCAGTAGCCGTGGTCGGTCATGCCCGAGACGCTCTCCTGCATCGTCGAGCCGGCCTGCTCGTCGACGCCGCGGAAGGCCACGTTCATCACGTTGCCGTCGGCGGCCTGGGCGGTGGCGGCCTGCACGCGCCAGGTGTCGCCGGCGGGGAGCGGCAGCGTCCCCACGATGAGGTTCGTCTCCGGGTCGCCCTCGTCGAACGCGGCGAAGACGTCCCACCCGTCGCTCGCCACGTCGAGCCCCGGCCACGCCCCACCGCCGGTGGCGGCACCGGGGTCGGTGTCGAGGGCGAGCGCCGCGATGGTCTGGCCGGGCTCGTAGAGCGCGTTCAGCTCGAAGGTCGCACGGAGCTCGTCGCCGACGACCTCGAGGGTGAGGTCGATGAGGTCGGCGGTCGCCTCCGCACCGACGGGGTAGCGCTCGTCGCCCGCCGGGCGCGAGAGCGTCCCGGTGCTCGAGGCGAACGCCTGGCCGGTGTCGGCGCCGTAGTCGTCGTAGACGTAGTCGCGGTAGACGAGTGCCCCGTCGCAGTACTCGACCGTGCCGGCGATCCACGACGGCCGGTGGCACGGCCCCTCGCCGGGGAGGTCGGCGTACCCGCCTGCCGGCGTCGCTGACGCCCGTGCCTCGGGGGACGCCGTGGCCGGAACGGCGAGGCCGGTGACGGCGACCGCCACGGTGGCCGCGAGGAACGTGCTGCGCATCGAGGACCCTGACGCGTGGGAGCAGGTGTCGAGAGAGTTCGGCGTCGATGGCCGTGGGACCTCCCGGCTACGGTCGCGCGCCGGACGGGAGGAGCGAGGCGGTGGCGCGGTGGGGGTGGGGCGCGCTGGTGCTGGCGGCCGCGGCCGCGTGCTCGGGCTCACCCGACGTCGACCCCTCGCCGCTCGCGGCGTGGCCCGACACCGTCGCGGCGATCGGCGACTCGATCACGACCGCCGCCGTGCCGGACCGCGAGCACCTGGCGGCGGACAACCCCGAGCTGTCGTGGGCGACCGGGGGAGCCGACGTGGCGAGCCACCGCGCCCGCATCGGGGACGAGTCGGCCCGTGACGTCGCGGCCGCCAACGTGGCCGTCGCCGGCGCCCGGATCGCCGACGCGCCGGGGCAGGCGGCCCGCGCGGTGGCGTCGGGTGCGGACTACGTCACGTTCCTGCTCGGGGCGAACGACCTCTGCGCCCCGTCGCCCCCGACGCCGGAGCGGTTCGGCGCGGTCGCCGGCGACGCGCTGGGACGGCTGGCGACGGGGCTCCCGGATGCGTACGTGTTCGTCGTCAGCATCCCGGACGTGACCCACCTCCGGGAGGAGCTCGGCGGGAGCCTCCGGGCGACCGCCACGTGGCAGCGGACCGGCGCGTGCCCCGCGGTGCTCGCCGGCGCGCCGTCGTCGGCCGAGCTCGAGGCGGTGCGGGACCTCCACGCCGCCTACAACGCGGCCCTCGTCGACGCCTGCGACGCGCATCCGCGCTGCGCACACGACGACGGCGCGGTCGCCGCGCACCGGTTCTCGGCGGAGGAGGTCTCGAGCGTCGACTTCTTCCACCCGTCGATCGCCGGACAGCGCCGGCTGGCCGCGCTCACGTGGGGTGCTGCATTCGGGCGTTGAGGACGGACCGGACAGATAACGCGTGCGCGGCCATCCGGTCGTTCGCGCGCGGCATGTGCACTCGCCCGCCATCCGCCACGGCGGTGGCGTAGTCCTGTCCGGTCAGAAGTGACCACGCCGTCGATGGCCCGGGCGGCGTGGGAGCGACGGGTCGGCCCCCTCCGGCCCGTCCGGACCGGGAGTGAGGCTCATGTACAACAGCCGCAGAGGACGACGCACCGGCACGATCGCACTGACGCTCGCGATGGTCGTGCCGCTCGGGGCGGGCGTGGCGAGCGCCCACGACGACTCCGTCGCCACCGACAACGGCGCCGCGTACGGCGGCGCGGACGTCTACCTCCGACACGAGCTGTCCGGGCACCAGACGGCCGAGCCGTCGGCGTCGGGCCCCGCCGCGACCGCGATCGGGTTCGAGCACGTCTCGACGTTCACGTTCGACTTCGACGGCGACGGCGTGGTCGACACCGGCCACGGCAGCATCACCGACGTGTGGGAGCACGGCGGCTACGCCTACCTCGGCACGTTCTACGAGCCCGACTGCTCGCGCTTCGGCACCCGCATCGTCGACATCCGCGATCCGGAGAACCCGGTCTACGTGGGCAACATCTCGTCGATGCCGAACACCCGCGTCAACGACGTCAAGGTCGCGACGCTGGACAGCGACGCGTTCCGGGGCGACGTCCTCGCGATGACCCAGGAACCGTGCTTCCTGTCGCGGGGCGACGGCGGGAGCCTCGAGAACAAGGGCGGCGTGCTGCTCTACGACGTCACCGACCCGTCGACCCCCAGGCTCCTCAGCAAGGCCTACATCGCCGGCATGAGCGGCTCCGAGACGAACTTCGGCGTCCACAACACCTACTTCTTCGAGCAGGGGGGACGGCACTACCTCGGCCTCGTCGACGACGACAACGTCCGCGACTTCCGCATCCTCGACGTGACGGACCCGTACGCGCCGGTCGAGGTGGCCGCGGTCGGCTGGCCCGACTGGCTCGACGCGACGACCGATCCCCAGGGCGCCAGCGGCCTCGGATCGTTCGCCGCGTCCTTCATCCACGACCTCTGGATCGAGCGGCACGACGGCAAGCTCATCGGCTACCTGTCGTACTGGGACGCCGGGCTGATCCTGCTCGACCTCACCGACCCGGCGAACCCCGTGTTCCTCGGCGACAGCGACTACGACACCACCGGCCCCGAGGGCGAGGCGACCGGCGAGGAGGGCAACAGCCACGTCGCCGTCCCCGCCCCGGCCGAGGACGGGCGCTACGTCCTGATGGGCGACGAGGACTTCTCGCCGTACCGGTCGATCGCGACCTACGACCCCGCCGGCAGCGCGGACCCGGTCGAGATCCAGGCCGCCGAGGGGGCGTTCACGACCCAGCTCTCCTCCTACGCGACCTCACCCCTTCCGGAGGGTCTCGTCAGCGCCGGCGGTGAGCTGTGCACCCGGAACGGGGTCGACTTCGCCGGCGGGGTCGCGTTGATCGCGCGGGGGTCGTGCACGTTCCAGCTCAAGGCGGAGAACGCCAAGGCGCAGGGCGCCATCGGGATGGTCGTCTACAACGACGCCGCCCGCGGCGACTCGCTCGTGCTGATGGGCGGCGACGGGATCGCGGACTTCTTCGGCTTCTTCGTCGGCCACACCGATGGCATGGCGATGGAGGACGCCGTCGCGTCGGGTGGTGCCGACTTCAACGTCGAGCAGCTCTTCGACGGCTGGGGCTACCTGCGGGTCATCGACACCAAGGACGGGACCGACGACGGGAAGTTCACCGAGGTCGGCTCGTTCGCGACCCCGAACGTCTTCCGTGACGCGCCCCTGCCGGGCGACTACACGATGCACAACATCGTCATGGGGCCCGCCGGCACGGCCTGGGCGGACACCGCCTTCATCTCGTGGTACTCCGACGGGATGATCGCGCTCGACGCCTCCGACCCCACCGACCTCGCGTGGGTCGGCCAGTGGGTCGGGTGCTACGGCCAGGGGACCTGTGACCCGACCGTCGACAGCAACGGCAACGCCCAGTCGGCAGCGACCAACCTGTGGGGCGTCTACCCGACGGTGATCGACGGGGAGGTGCTGATCCTCGGCAGCGACCGCAACAACGGGCTGGTCGTCCTCCGGCCGCAGGCCGTGAAGAAGCCCATCCGAGGGGGACTCGAGCCGGGCGGTGGGGCGACGCCCTGACGCGGGGGGGCTGACGGGGGTGCGGGGCGGCGCGGTCCGCCCCGCACCCGCCGTCGGGGCTACTTCGTGACGCTGTCGCTCGTCTGCTGCTGATCCCCGTCGCCGCCGTCGGGATCCGAGGGGGCCGTGGCGGTGAGTATGGCCGCGACGTCGTCCCGGATGGCCGGCAGGTCGTTCTCGAGCTTGCCGCCCGGGCACGCGGTGCTGGTGAAGTCCTCGTGCATCGCGACGGTGTGGACGGTCTTCGAGTTCGTGCCGGTGTTGTCGCCACCGGTGTGGGCACCGGTGACGACCTGGTCCAGCCCGTCGTGGGCGACGTCGCTCCCGTCACCGAGGATCCCGTCGCCGTCGTGGTCGCTCTGGCACGCCTCGCTCTGGGCCTCCGAGCGCCGGCCCTCGAACAGCTCCCCGCCGGGACCGACGAGGTACTGGTAGCCGATGTCGTCCCAGCCGCGGCTCAGGTGGTACTCGTAGATCGAACGCACCCACGCGGCCGGGTCGCCGCTCGCGTGCGCCGACTCGCCGGTGTGGTGGACCGTCAGGATCTGGAGGCCGGTGAACACGCGCTCGTTCGCGGGGGCCAGCGACCCGTCGGCGCCCCAGTCGTGGCGCGACCAGCAGTCGGTCAGCGCGTCCGCCGCGCCGGCGGGACGCGCGCGCACCTCGCGTGCGGGCCCGTCGGTGGTGTTGAGCGCGACCACCTCGGCGTGCGCCGGCACCCCGCGCACCTGGTAGGCGTCGGCGTCCTCGCCGGCGACGAGCGTCGTGCCGAACGAGCTCTCGACCTGGGCGCCGTCCTCGCCGAAGGCGTGCCATGGTCCCCAGCTGCCGTCGTGCCGGAAGCGGACGTCCCCGAACGCCTCGTCGTGCTCGTCGGCGTGGCGGGGCTCCTCGTCCCACGTGACGC
The DNA here is from genome assembly GCA_019348115.1 of Actinomycetota bacterium. Classification (GTDB taxonomy): domain Bacteria; phylum Actinomycetota; class Nitriliruptoria; order Nitriliruptorales; family Nitriliruptoraceae; genus JAHWJY01. The sequence continues at coordinate 14,387 of JAHWKB010000024.1, forward strand.
CGACGGCGTCGATGGGGAAGCCGGGGGAGACCGGGCCGGCCTGGGCGGCACGGGAGAGCTCCTGGTGATCCGGACCCCGGCGATGCCCCGTGCCGCGCCGTCGGTCCCAGCCGCGGGAAGGTAGCCGCGAAACGGACGAAACGCTCGCGTGCGGAGGGAACGGACCCGCCGTGGTAGACCGCTCGCTCCCCGTCACCAGGAGGCCCCGTGCCGGACCGCGCCGTCGGACCCGCGGAGGACGCGCCCGACCCCCGCTACCGCCCCGTCCCGCTCGACTTCCGCCGGCTCCCGGAGGACGAGATGCGTCGCCGGGCGGTGGAGCTCGTGACCGAGATGCGCCGGCGCCGGTCGGTGCGCCGGTTCTCGACCGAGCCGGTCCCGCGCGAGCTCGTCGAGACCGCGCTCGAGATCGCCGGCACGGCACCTTCGGGCGCGCACAAGCAGCCGTGGCGCTTCGTCGTGGTGACGGACCCCGCGGTGAAGGCCCGGATCCGTGCGGCCGCTGAGGAGGAGGAGCGCGACTTCTACCGCTCCCGGGCACCGCAGCACTGGCTCGACGCGCTGGCGCCGCTCGGCACCGACGAGGTCAAGACGCATCTCACCGACGCGCCGTACGTGATCGTCCAGTTCAAGGTCCGCCACGGCGTCCACCCGGACGGCACCATCGAGAAGCACTACTACGCGACCGAGAGCTGCGGGATCGCCGCGGGCTTCCTCATCGCCGCGCTCCACCGGATGGGCCTCGCGACGCTGCCGCACACGCCCAGCCCGATGGCGTTCCTGTCGGAGGTGCTGGAGCGACCGGCGGAGGAGCAGCCGTTCCTCGTCCTGCCGGTCGGCTACCCGGCCGCGGACGCCGAGGTCCCGGACCTCGGACGCAAGCCGGTCGACGACATCGTCGTGTGGCGCTGAGGCGCCGTCAGGCGAGGGCGCCGAGTGCCTCGTCGAGCTGTCGGAGGAGGTCGTCGAGGTCGGTCTTGGCGACGCTCGTGCACCCGAGCTCGTCGGCCTCGGCCTGCAGCTGGGGATCCACGTAGGCCGAGAAGATGAAGGTCAGCGGCTCGCAGTTCGTCGTCCGGGCGACCTCGATGCCGCTGAGGCCCGGCATGCGGTGGTCGAGGACGACGGCGTCGTACTCCTCGTGCTCCAGCATGTGCAGCGCCGAGGTCCCGTCGACGGCCTCGTCGACGTCCCAGCCCCGCCGCCTGAGGTGCGTCCGGAGGACCAGGCGCATGCCGGCCTCGTCGTCGGCGATCAGCACACGGGGGGTCATGTGGCCGCCCGCGGCAGCGTCAGCGTGAAGGTGCTGCCCTCGCCCGCCTGCGACTCGACCTCGAGGCGGCCGTTCTGCGCCTCGGCGAACACCTTCGTCACGTAGAGGCCCAGGCCCGTGCCGGTGCTGTCCCGGCCGCGGAAGGACTTGTCCCAGATGCGCTCGAGGACGTCCGGGGCGATGCCGTGGCCGTGATCGGTCACCGCGACCTGCACGGTGCCGCGCTCGCCGGCGCGCACCGTGACGTCGACGTCGGCCCCCGCGCCGAACCGGATCGCGTTGTTGAGCAGCTCGAAGACGATCTGCCGGGTGCGCTCGTGGTCCGCGAGCGCCATCGGCAACCCGTCGTCGACCGCCACCTCGATGTTGCAGTCCCCGGCGAAGACGTCGCAGGCCTCGTTCACGACCTCGGTGAGGTCGGTCGGGGCGAGCTCGACGCTCGGCGGGCGGTCGTCCTCGAGGCTCGCGTAGTCGAGGAACTGACGCACGAGCCAGTCGAGGTGGCGGATCTGGCGCCGCTGGAGCGCCCGGACCTGCTCGGTCTCGACCGGGTCCATCTGCGTCTCACCGTCGTCGAGGCTCGCGAGCCCCTGCAGGATCGCCAGCGGCGTCCGCATCTCGTGGGACACGCCGGCGACGATCGCGTCACGGAACCGTGCGGCCTCGCGCGCCGCCTCGAGCTCGACCGTCGCGCGGGCCGCGATCCGCAGCTCGAGCTCGTCCATCACCAGCGCCGCCAGGTCCTCGAGCGACGCGAGCTGGTCCCCGCTGAGCTCGCGCGGCTCGACGTCGATGACGTTGAGCGTGCCGAGCCCGTGGCCGTCCGCCGTCGTGAGCGGCACGCCGGCGTAGAAGCGCAGCCCCAGCTCGCCCCGGACGAGCGGGTTGTCGAGCGTGCGCGGATCGACGGCAGCGTCGTTGACGATCCAGGTGTCGAGCTGCATCACCGCGGACGCGCACAGCCCGGGGTCGCGGCCGATCTCGTCGACCTCGATGCCGTGGGTCGACTTGAACCAGATGCGGTCCTCGTCGACGATCGTGATCGTCGCGATGGGGACGTCGCAGATCCGTGCGGCCAGCTGCGAGATGCGGTCGAACGCCCCGTCGGGTGGGGTGTCGAGGATGTCGTAGCGCCGGATCGCCTCGAGCCGATCCTGCTCGTCCCCCGGGGTCGCGGGGATGGTCGCATCGCTCACGGCAGGTCTTCCCTTCGTCGTCGCGAGGCTAGCGAGGAGTCCCGCCCCGCGACCGGCGGAGCGGGCCGGTGGGACCGCGCCCCTCCGGCGCCCGGCCGAACGGTCGGAACCTCGGCACGGTCCCCCACGTCCCACCCCGCACACACCGATGCGGAGGGACGACATGGACCGGACGACGAGGACGACGAGGACGACCGTCACGACGGTGCTGGCGACGGTGTGGCTGCTGGCGCTCGCCTCGCCGGCGCTCGCGTGCGGCGGGCTCGTGGGGGAGAACGGCACCATCCAGCTCGTCCGCACCACGACGCTGTCGGCGTACACCGATGGTGTGCAGCGCTACGTCACGGCCTTCCAGTTCACCGGCGAGACGGGGGACGCCGGCGAGGTCGGCTCCATCGTGCCGCTCCCGGACGTGCCCACCGAGGTCGTGCGCGGCGGGGACTGGACCCTCCAGCGACTCGCCCGCGAGGTCGCGCCCCAGGACACGGCGCGAGCCGCGGCGCTCGACGGCGCCGAGACCGAGGCGGCCAGCGCCGAGGTGCTGCTGGAGGCCGAGATCGACGCGCTCGACATCACCGTCCTGCGTGGCGGTGCCGACGAGGTCGGTCGCTGGGCGGTGGAGAACGGCTTCTTCCTCACCCCGGACGCCCCGGAGGTCCTGGACTTCTACGCCGCGCGGAGCGAGATCTTCATGGCCGCGAAGTTCGACGCCTCCCGGGCCGCCGAGCTCGGCCAGGGCGCCGGTGACGCGACCCCGATCATGCTCACGATCCCGACCGACCAGCCGTGGGTGCCGCTGCGCATCCTCGGGCTCGGCGCCGACGACGCCGACGTCGTCGAGGCGGACGTGTTCCTCCTGACCGACGACGAGCCGCAGCTCCTCGCCGGCGGCCGTGGCCTCTCGCTCGAGCGGAGCGAGCCCGCGAACCGGCCGCTCCTCGCCGACCTCCGCTCCGACGCCGGGATGGGATGGGTGCCCGAGGACATGTGGCTGAGCTACCTCCAGCTCGAGGTGCCCGCCGGCGAGCTGACCTACGACCTCGCCATCTCGACCGACCCGGACGTCCACCCGTCGCTGGAGGACGCCGGCGTCGCCGAGCGGGCCGCCGCGGTGCCCGTGACGACCGAGCCGAACCCGACCGGCTGGCCGTTGCTCCTCGGCACGCTCGCCGGTGGGGCGACGCTGCTCCTGGTCCGTCGCGCGCGCCGCGTCTCCGGGGTGCGGCGATGACCACGCTGCTGCGCACCCCCGCGCTGCTCGTGGCGCTCGTCGTCGCGACGGTCGTGTCCGTCGTGGGCTACGGCGTCGAGGCCGCCGCCGGCGACCCTGCCGCCGACGCGCTCGGTCCCGGCGAGGTCACCGTCACCCTCGACATCGAGCACAGTCGCTTCTCGCCGGCCGAGCTCACGGTCCGCGCCGGCACGCTCGTGCGCTTCGTCGTCGAGAACGGCGACCCGATCCACCACGAGCTCGTCGTCGGCCCGCCCGAGGTGCACGACGCCCACGCCGTCGGCACCGAGCGGTTCCACCCGCCGGTCCCGGGCGAGGTGTCGGTCGGGCCGGACGCGACGGCGATGACCTTCTACGCCTTCGACGACCCCGGCACCGTCGAGTTCGCCTGCCACCTCCCGCGTCACTACGACTACGGGATGCGTGGGGCGGTCCGCGTCATCCCGTGACCCGATCCGCGCCGTCCTCCGGCTCCGGTCGGGGGACGGCGTGGTCGGTGGGCGCGGCGGTCTCGGCACGCTGCCGGCGACCGAGCGTCGCACCGGCGCTCGCGACGCTGACCAGCACGAGGGCGAGCACCTCGGTCGGCGCGAGCAGCTGCCCGACGATGAGGAGCCCGGCGAGCGCCCCGCCCGCCGGCTCGAGGCTCATGAGGATGCCGAAGACGCGGGTCGGCAGGTGCCGGAGCGCGGCCAGCTCGAGGCTGTAGGGGAGGAGGGAGCTCAGGATCGCGACCGCCACCCCGCCGAGGAGGACCGCGGGCCGGTCGAGCACGCCGGCGACACCCGAGGCCCCGAACGGCAGCACCAGGAGCGCGGCCACCGCGAGCGCGACCGCGAGCCCGTCGGTGCCCGGCACGAGCCTCCCGACGCGTGCGCTCGCGAGGATGTAGATGGCCCAGAACCCGCCAGCCGCGAGCGCCCACGCCATGCCGGACACCGGGGCGGTGTCGCCGCCGGACAGGCCGAGCAGCGCGACGCCGGCGGTCGCGAGGAGCGCCCACGCGAGGTCGCGCCACCGCCGGGTCTGCACCAGCGTGACCATCAGGGGGCCGAGGAACTCGAGCGTGACGGCGACGCCGAGCGGCACCGTGCGGATCGCGAGGTAGAACGTCAGGTTCATCGCGCCGAGCGTGAGCCCGAGCGTCACGGCGGCCACGATCGACTCGCGCGGCCACGTCCAGAACCGGGGGCGCAGGGCCACGAGCAGCATCAGCGCCGAGAACCCGAGCCGCATCAGCACCGTGCCGGTCGCGCCGGCGTACGGGAACAGCGTGGTGGCGATCGCCGCTCCGCACTGCACCGAGGCGATGGCGAGCAGCACGAGCGCCGGCGCGGGCACGCGCGGCCCCGGGGCGTCGGGGTGCACGTCGGCGTCGGTGGCGGAGGCGGGGGAGGTCGTCATGGGACGGCGGACCCTAGAGCGCGGACTCGGGCCCCTTGAACACCGACAGGTCGAGCCGGTCGGAGAGCTCGTGGAGCGCGACCCGCCCCGCGAGGGAGTTGCCCTTGGGGTCCAGCGGCGGGGACCACACGGCGATCGCGGCCTGCTCCGGTGCGAGCGCCACGATGGCGCCGCTCACGCCGCTCTTGCACGGCAGGCCGATGCTGTAGGCGAACTCGCCGGCGGCGTCGTAGGTGCCGCAGGTCAGCATCACCGCAGCGACGCGACGGGCGAGATCGGGGTGGAGGACCTGCCGGTCGGTGGAGGGGTCGACGCCGTCGTTGGCGAGGAAGCGGAAGCTCCGTGCGAGCTGCCGCGTCGACATCTCCAGCGCGCACTGGTGGTTGTAGAGGTCGAGGACCTCGTCGACGGTGTGGTCGAGGTTGTCGAAGGACAGCATGAGGTTCGCGATGGCCCGGTTGCGCCCGCTCGAGTCCTCCTCGAGCGCCGAGACCTCCTCGTTGAAGGAGAGCTCCGCGCCGGCGAGGTCGCTCACCAGCTCCAGGAGCTCGCCGTGGGGGTCGTCGCAGTGGGTCAGCAGGACGTCGTCGACGATCAGCGCGCCGGCGTTGATGAGCGGGTTGCGCGGCACCCCCTTCTCGTGCTCGAGCTGGACGAGCGAGTTGAACGGGTCGCCCGAGGGCTCACGGCCGACGCGCGACCACAGCTCCTCCTTCACGCCCTTCGAGCCGTGCGCCTTCTGCATCGCGAGCACGAGCGCGAACACCTTGGCGACGCTCTGGATCGCGAAGCGGTCGTCGACGTCGC
>JAHWKB010000127.1:0-4387 GCA_019348115.1 Actinomycetota bacterium
CGGTTCAGGAACGACGCCATCTGGGCCCGGGTCACCGGGAAGCCCGCGTTGTACTTGCCTTCGCGGTCGCCCTCGACGACACCGAGCTCAGCCAGCTGGTTGATGCGCTTCTCGTGCTGGGTGTTGTCATCGTCCGCGAACGCGTCCGGCGGGTTGTCCGACAGCGTCACGCCGCCCTTGACGAGCAGGTTGCCGATGAACGTCGCCATCTGGCCCCGGTTGACGGCGTCACCCGGCGCGTACGTCGTCGTGGTCCGTCCCGCCGCGAGCTCGTACCAGACCACGCAGGCGATCGAGGCCTTGTGCTCGGCCGTGGTGTTCTCGTCGTCCGAGAAGCCGGGATCCGGAACCTCTCCGGAGGGACACGCGAACTTCGTGATGTCGCGAGGCTCCGGGGTCGCGGCCGTGGCCGCGGTCGGGAGGAGTCCGACGAGGAGGCTCGTGGCCGCGAGCGCGCCGAGCGCGCGACGGGACAGCTTGGACACGGACATGGGCGGAACCCCCGAGCAGACGACGAGCAGATGGGCACGGCGGCCCCCAGGCCGCTGGCGAAGGGTACTCCTCCGCCCGGTCGGGGACGACGTTGGTGTCTCCGACTTACCTGTACAACGAGCAGGCGTCAGGAGGGTGACGCAGAACGGACGGAGCGGGCCCTCGGGCCCGCTCCGTCGTTCGACCAGCGCGCGTCAGGCGGTGGTGGTGGCCTCCGTGAGGACGACCGCGCCCTCCGCGTTGGCGTGGCCACCCTCGCTCTCGACCGCGCCCCGCTCGACGGCCGCGACGACCGCGTTCTCCAGGAACGCGAACCGCTCGGTCTCGCTGTCGTCCGCGACGCACTCGACGACCTTCGCGTTCTCGGCGTCGACCGTGCAGCTGCCGTCGCTCGGCGGGAAGGTCGTGGCTGCCCGGAACGACATGCTGCTGCCGTCCTGGGCGTAGACCTTGAAGCGGCTGCCGTCGAGGATCTCGGTGACCTCCTCGTCGAAGAGGTAGCGCACCTTGCGGGTGACGGTGCCGTCGTCCGCGGTCTCCTCACCGATCGTCGCGCTCAGGAGCTCCGGCGCGGCGGTGTCGCCGGCCTGGAACGACAGCGCGAACCCGACCTCTGCTGCCTGGTTGGTGCCGTTGGCACCCTGGGCGGTCCCGGCGTCGACGATGGCCCCGGAGACGAACTCGTTCAGGACACCCTCGGCGAAGGTCGCCGTGATGGTGTTGTTGGCGGTGCGCTCCGACGACTCCGCCGTCGCCGTCGTGGCGTCGGTGAAGTAGACGCGGAGATCACCCGGGGCACCCCGGACCGGGTCGCCCGTCGTCCGCGTCACGTTCTCGTCGAAGACGTAGCGGACCGTGGTGGCGTCGACCACCTCGGCGCTCACGAGGTCGGGCAGTTGGGTGGTGCCGCTGGCCGAGACGTGTGCCTCCTGCAGCACGTTCGCGTCCCCACCCTCGGCGGCGTCCGACACGGTGCCGTCGTCGACGTAGCCGTAGGCCACACGCGACGCCTCCTCCGCGGTGAGCGCGAAGGTCACGTTGTGCTCCGTGGTGCCGTCGCCGCCGCTGACCGCGGTCGAGTCCTTCTTCGTGCCGTCGGACAGGATCAGGTGGTAGCCGGTCGGCTCCACGTTGAACGCGGCCTCGTCGAAGGTGAACGTGGCGGTGTTCTCGGCCGCCTCGACAGCCAGGAGGTCGGGCGCGACCGTGCTGCCTTCAGACAGCTCCACGTCCTGGAGCGCGGCATCCCCCTCGGGGCTCAGGTTCGCATCGGCGTCCTGCACCGCGCCCTCGGCCACCGCGGCCAGGGTCGCGTTCGCCACGGCGTCCTCGGTGAACGTCGCGAGGACGGTGTCCGAGCCGACGCGGGAGGTCGAGCTCGCCTCGAAGCGGGTGGCGTCGAAGCCGTACAGCGCGAAGTGCTGGGTCGCGACCGTGTCGCTCAGCGCCTCGTCGAAGACGAAGCGGACGGTCGTCGCGTTGGCCCGCTCGACGCGCAGGAGCTCGGGCACGTCGAGGGCGGTCTGGTTGTTGCCGTCACCGCGTGGCACCTCGACGTAGCCCTCCTCGACCAGGAGGTCGAGCAGTCGCGCGATGAAGACCGCCATCTGGTCGCGGCGCACCTGCTCCTCGGGCGAGTAGGTGCGTGCGCTCGTGCCGGCGGCGATGCCGGCGGCGGCGACGCGGTTGATGTTGGGCTCGTGGAACTTGCCGTCGTCGTCGTCGAAGGCGTTCTCGCCCTCCGGGAGGGCCGTGCCCGTGACCTCTTCGTAGGCGCGGGCGAGGTAGCTCGCCATCTGGTCGCGCCGCACCGCGTTCGCGGGCTCGTAGGTCGTCTCGGACGTGCCGTCGACGACGCCGAGCTCGGCGAGCTGGTTGATGAAGTGCTCGAACGGGCTGTTCTCGTCGTCCTCGAAGGCGTCCGCGGGCTCGGCCGGGAGGGCGACGTCGCCTGCGGCGAGGACGTTGGCGATGAACTTGGCCATGGCACCGCGTCCGACGAGTGCTTCCGGCGAGTAGGTGGACCCGCTCGTGCCGCCGGCCACGCCGTACCAGACGATGCAGTGGATGGCGTCCTCGGCGAAGCCGGCGTCGTCGCTGAAGCCGGGGTCCGGGACCTCGCCGGCGGGGCAGGCGAACGCCTCGATGTTCCGGGGCGCGGCGGACGCGGCGGAGGCCGGCAGGAGGCCGACGACCAGCGCGCTGAGCGCTGTGGCCGACGCCAGTCGGCGCAGGGTGGGACGGGACATCACGTTCCTCCTGAGTTGGATCGTGCTGCGGGCTTCGCCACGGGTGCTGGCGGTCCCTGCCGACGTGCGGCAGGACGTCCCCCGGGCGCATGGAGCGAGCCTAGGACCCCACTCGGCGCGGCGCGACCCGGCCTCCCGCTCCTGGGTCGGGGTGGCGCGCCGGTCGGTCAGGCCGGGATCAGGTCGCGTGGAGCACCTGCACGAGCCGGACCAGGAAGCTCGCCATCTGGTCGCGACGCACGTCCAGTTCCGGGTCGTAGTCGCCGTCCGTCCCGCCGGTCGCGATGCCCGCCGCCGCCACCCGGTCGATGTTGTCCTCGTGGGTGTTCCCGTCGTCGTCGGGGAAGGCATCCGGCCCGTCCGGGAGCGGCTGGCCCGCGACGTGCGCGTAGGTCCTGGCGAGGAAGCTCGCCATCTGTGCCCGGTTCACCGGCTTCGACGGCTCGTAGCGCCCGTCCACGGTCCCGGAGACGATGCCGACGGCCGCGAGGGCATCGATGGCGGCCTCGTGGGTGGTGCCCTCGTCATCCGAGAAGGCGTCGGGGTTCGAGGTCGGGAGGCTCCCGCCCGACACGCGGACGAGGCGCGCCAGGAACCCTGCCATCTGCCCGCGTGAGACGGACAGGCTCGGCCCGTACCTGCCGTCGCCGATGCCCTTGGTGATGTCGAGGTGGACGAGGCAGTCGATGGCGTCCTCGTGCACGCCCCCGGTGACGTCGCTGAACCCCGCGGGCGGAGCTCCCGCGCACGGGTCGTCGGCCGCGGTCGGGGATGGCGGCACGCCGAGGAGCGCCGCCATGTCGAGCCGGCCGTGGCCGAAGACGGGGTCCCGCCCCGCCGCCCCGAGGTCGACCGCCGAGTCCGCGAGGGCGGCGCGGACCTGTGAGCGTGTGGCCGTGGGGTGCTGCGCGCGGTAGAGGGCCGCCGCACCCGCCACGAACGGCGCGGAGAAGCTGGTGCCGATCCGCTCGCTGTACGCGTCGCGCTCGACGAGCGTGAGGATCCCCTCCCCCGACGAGCCACCTGGTGCGGTCAGCTCGATGTGGTCACCTTGGTTGGAGTACGGCGCGATGGTGTCGCTGAAGGTCGTGGCACCGACCGCGATGACGTCCGGATGCGCCGCGGGGTGCATCGGTGGGGTGTCGGGGCCGGCGTTCCCGGCCGCCGCCACGATCAGCACGTCGGCCGCGGTGGCGTACGCGACCGCGTCGTCGAGCACCCGCGAGCCGGTCGGCCCGCCGAGGGAGAGGTTGAGGACGGACGCCCCGAGGTCGGTGGCGGCGCGGATGCCGGCGGCGACGTCCGCGGACGACGCGCAGCCCAGCTCGTCGAACACGCGGATGGGCACGAGCGCGGCCCCCCAGTCGGTGCCGGCCATGCCGAGTCCGTCGTTCCCGCGAGCGCCGACGATCCCGGCGACGCTCGTCCCGTGGCCACCGAGGTCCGAGTCGGTGTTGGCCGGGATGACCTGCCGGCGGATCACGTCGTAGCCGGCGACGACGCGCCCGGTGAGGTCGGCACGGGTGGCGTCGATGCCGTCGTCGAGGACGGCGATCCGGAGCCCGGACGCCGACCGCGCCTCCCATGCCGTCGGCGCCTCGATGACGCGGAGGCCGTGCTGGTCGCCGAAGTGTGGATCGTCGGGC
>JAHWKB010000127.1:4487-6647 GCA_019348115.1 Actinomycetota bacterium
ACCGCCACGGGGACGCGGATCTGGATGGACCGGTCGTCGCGCCGCTGGCCGGCGCCGGTGTAGAGGGGCACCGGGACGTCGGTCGTCTCGTCGGTGACCGTGAAGCTCGAGACACCGCTCACGGTCCGGAGCCGGATCTTCCGGACCGCCTCGTCGGGGAGGACGGCCGTGACGTCCCAGTCGAGCGCACCGCCAGCGGTGCAGCCCTCGACGATGGCGCCGTACGTGGAGTCGTCGATCACGCCGAAGACGAGCCGGCGGAGGTCGGTCGCCGGCGCCGCGTCGTGGCACACGTCGGCGTAGAGGGCGATCGGCGGGCGGGCCGTCTGGGCGACGGCCGAGCCGCTGAGCGGCACGAGCGCGGCGAGCAGCGCGGAGAGGACCGCGAGGACGGCGGAGCGACGGGGCACGGACGGTTCCAGGTCGGGGAGTGCGCGGACGGTGGGGCGGTCGCCGCGCGGCGCTCACCCCGTCAACGCCCAGTATGACCCGGAACGTTCCGTCTGCCTCAGCCGGCGACCGCCGCCTCGACGAGCGCGTCGATGAGGCGGGCCACCATCGTCGCCGACTGTGCCCGGGTCAGGACGCCGGCGGGGAGGTAGGAGCCTTGGCCGTCACCGGTGACGACGCCGAGCGCGGCGAGCGCGTCGACCGACGGCTCGTGCGGGTTGCCCTCGTCGTCGCTGAAGGCATCGGTGCCCGCGGGGAGCGTCCCGACGAGGTGCCGGTAGGTGCGGGCGAGCATGGAGGCGAACTGGGCGCGGGTGACGGGCGAGGCCGGCGCGTAGGTGTCCGCGTCGGTACCGCCGACGATCCCGAGGCCGGCGAGGGCGTTGATGGCCACCTCGTGGACGGAGCCCTCGTCGTCGCCGAACTGGTCGGTGCCGGCGGCGAGCGTCGTCCCCGTCGCCTGCTCGATCGCACGCGCCAGCACGGACGCGAGCTGGGCGCGCGACAGGCGGGTCTCGGGCGAGAAGGTCGAGCCCGACCCGCCGAGGAAGACCTCCCACGACGTGGCGCAGTCGATCCCGTCAGCGTGCGGCGAGGACTCGGACACGTCGGCCCAGCCGGCGGAGACGATCGTCGGGCAGGCGAGCTCGAGCGTGCGGGAGACGGTGCCGTCGTAGGTCGCCGGCGCCTCGTCGACAGGCTGCTCGTCCGCGCCGGGCTCGTCGGCGACGGGCTCGTCCGCGACCGGCTCCTCGGCGACCGGCTCCTCGGCGACCGGCTCCTCGGCGATCGGAGCGGTCGAGCCTCCTCCTCCGCCACCACCGCCGGTGGACGGCGCGGCGGCCGTCGTGACGGTCGTCGCGAGGGGCGCGCTGCTGTTGCCGTCCGCGTCGCGGGCGACGACGGACACGGGGTACGAGGTGCTCGCCGTGAGGGAGCTGACGACGAGGCTCGTCGTGGTGACGGTTACCGCGGGCTGCGAGCCGACGGTGACGTCGTAGCCGGTCACGGCCACGTCGTCGGTCGCGGCCGGCCACGAGACCGTGAACCCGGTGGAGCTGATCGAGGAGGCCGTGATCGCGGCGCCGTCCGGCCACACCGGACCCTTGGGCGCGGTCGGCTCGGTCGTGGTGGTCGACAGCTGCGCCAGGGCCGCAGAGGCGTTCGGCATCCCGCCCGTGATGGTCTTCGTCGTGAGGGACGACAGCGGGCTCGCCACCGCCGCTCCGTTGACCAGACCGACCAGATCACCGACGGTCGCTGACGGCGCGGCAGAGGCCAGGAGCGCAGCGACGCCGGCGACGTGCGGGGCGGCCATGGACGTGCCGCTCATGTAGCCGTAGCCACCGGGGACGGTCGAGTAGATGCCGTCGCCGGGGGCCCCCAGGTCGACGGTCGTGTCGCCGTAGTTGGACCAGGAGGCGAGACCGCCGTTGCTCGAGACGGCCGCGACGGAGACGATGTTCGCCGCCGGCAGGTTCGCGGGGACGAAGGGCGTGGTGTCGTTGTCGGTGCCGGCGTTGCCTGCCGCAGCGACGAACACGGCGTTCGAGGCGGCGATCGCGTCGTTGAGCGCGCGGTCACCGGTGCCGGCGTAGCCCCAGCTGGCGTTGAGGATCCGTGCGCCCTTGGCCTTGGCGTAGGCGATGGCCTCGATGGCCTTCGACGTCGAGCCCTTGCCTTCGTGGTCGAGGAACTTGAGCGCCATGA
>JAHWKB010000393.1 GCA_019348115.1 Actinomycetota bacterium
CTGCTGACGCTCCAGGCCGCGTGGATGGCGGACAACAACCGCCCGAACTCGCTCGAGGCCTCGATCGCGAAGGCCAAGGCGGGGCGGGCGTGCGTGGAGATCGCGCTCCGCTGCGTCGCGCTGTGCGGCACCGTCGGCTACGGCGAGCAGGATCTGCTCGAGAAGTGGGCCCGCGACGCGAAGATCCTCGACATCTTCGAGGGCACGCAGCAGATCCAGCTGCTCGTCATCGCCCGCAAGCTCCTCGGCCTGAGCTCGTCGGAGCTGAAGTAGCCTCGGCCGCCTCGGAGGAGGAGCAGGGGTGGCGCGCAAGGAGCGGATGACGATCGACGAGCTCGCCCACGAGGTGGGCGTGTCGAGCCGCAACATCCGCTACTACCAGACCCGTGGCCTGCTGCCGCCGCCCAGCGTGCGCGGGCGCACCGGCTACTACGGGGAGCGCCACGTCGAGCGGCTGCGGCTCATCCAGGAGCTGTCGAGCGAGGGCCTCAACCTCCAGGCCATCGGGTGGCTCCTCGGCGGTGCGAGCGGCGTCGAGGCCGAGGAGCTCCGTCGCCTCAAACGTGCGGTGCTCGACGGCTGGGTGACCGAGCCACCGATCGAGGTCCGGCGCAAGGACATCATCCGGGGGTTCGGCGCCGAGGCGGTCGAGGACGAGGTCGTCCAGCGGGCCATCGCCCTGCGACTGGTCGAGCCCACCGACGATCCCGACCGTTGGCGCGTGCTGCTGCCCGGCATCCTCACCGCCGGCGAGGAGCTGCGGACGATGGGCGCGGAGATCCCCCAGGCGCTCGACGTCCTCGCCGTCATGCGGACGCACGCCCAGGCCGTCGCCGACGCGTACGTGCAGCTGTTCGACGAGGCGGTCCTGGCACCCTGGGACGCCCGCGGCCGCCCCGAGGGCGAGTGGCACGAGATCCGCGAGGCCGTCGAGCGCATCCGTCCCATCGCCGGCGAGGCCCTCCTCGCGGTCTTCCACCAGGTCATGGCCGACGCCGTCGCCGAGCGCATCGTCGGCGCCGGCGCCCCCGAGGAGCTCGCGCCTCCCGAGGACGACGCCGACGAGGGCTGAGCGGAGCCTGTGCCGCCCTGCGTGCCGACGGAAGGCACGGAGACGGAACGGACCCCGGACGGGGCCGCCCGACCCATGGCATCGTTGACTGTTACACCAGTTACTGTTACATTAGAAACTGACGCACCGCCCTCCACCGACGAGGTCAGCCATGGCCCGCACCTCCCTCCTGGACCGCCCGCTGCCTCCTGCCGTGCGCCGGATCGCCGGCTCACGCCTCGCGCACGCCCTGACGGTCCCGCACGGACCGAGCCGCTTCCTCGAGTCGATCTCGCCGGCGTGGACCCTCGACGAGCGCCACGCCGTCGTGACCCGCGTGCACCGCGAGACCGCGCACGCGATCACCCTGACGCTGCGTCCCGGGCGCTGGGACGGCCACCGCGCCGGCCAGCACGTGGTCGTCGGTGTCGAGGTCGAGGGCGTGATGCAACGCCGGCCCTACACGATCACGTCCTCCGAGCACCGCCGCGACGGCCAGCTCACGATCACGGTCGCCCGGCACCCGGAGGGTCGCCTCTCGCGCGCCCTCCACGACCGCGCCCGCCCGGGTCTCGTCGTCGAGCTGTCCGCGCCGACCGGCGACGTCGTGCTGCCGACCGAGCGCCCCCACGAGCTCCTGCTCGTCAGCGGCGGCAGTGGCGTCACGCCGACGCTCTCCATGGTCCGCACGCTCCTGGACGAGCACCACACCGGCCCGGTGCACGTCCTGCACTACGCCACGACACCCGAGGACACGATCGCCGCGGCCGGCCTCCAGGCACTCGCGCGCAACCACCGCGGCCTGCACGTCACCGTGGTCCACACCCGCCAGCCCGTCGCCGGCGCCGCGCTCACCGGGCACCTCACCGCAGCGCACCTCGACGCCGTGCTCGGGGCCGAGGCCGCCGCGACCCCGCGCACGACCCACGTCTGCGGGCCGCTCGCGCTCGTGGACGCGGTCACCGACCTGTTCGGTCGCGGCGTCCTCGCCGGCGACCTGCTCGTCGAGACGTTCGTCCCCCGTCCGCGCCCGACGCCCACCGCCGGCGAGGACACCTGGGGCGAGCTCACCTGCGCCACCTCCGGCACCACGATCGCCAACGACGGGCGGACCATCCTCGAGCAGGCCGAGGCCGCCGGGCTCGCGCCCGTCGCCGGCTGCCGGATGGGCATCTGCCACACCTGCGTCCTCCCGAAGCGCG
>JAHWKB010000025.1 GCA_019348115.1 Actinomycetota bacterium
CCGTCGAGCACCTGCGCTGAGCTCAGGTGGGCTCGAGGTCCTCGGCGTCGTCCTCCTCGGCGCTGGGGTCGTCCTCGTAGCCGGCCCAGCCCTCGCCGGGGATGCCGATGTGCAGGATGGCCTCGCCGGGGGACACGAGTGGCAGCGTGGTGCCGCCGATGACGATGCCGTCGTGGGGGCTCTCCATGGTGGCGCGCTCGGCACCCAGGGGGCTCGTCGTCGTCCACAGAGGCTGGCCCTCCTCGACGCGGTCGCCCATGCCGACGTGGAGGTCGACGATCCCGCCGCGCTCGGCCCGGAGCCAGCGTGACTCGTGCATCACGATCGGCGGCTCCTGCGGGGGCGGGGGACCGGACGGGATCATCCCGAGGTAGTGCAGGGTGCGCAGCACCCCGTCCGTCGCCGTCGCGATGGCGCGGTCGTCGAAGCGCAGCGCCTCGCCGCCCTCGTAGGTCAGGACGGGGACGTCCAGGTCGACGGCGATCTCGCGCAGCGAGCCGGGCCGCAGCGACGCGTCGAGCACGTAGGGCGCCCCGAACGCGATCGCGAGCTCCATCGTCCGCTCGTCCTCGGTGCGGACCCGCATCTGCGGGACGTTCGTGCGCCGGTTGGCCGCGGTGTGGAGGTCGATGCCCACGTCGCTGCCCGTCACGACCTCCTCCATGAGGAGCTTCGCGATGCGCGCTGCCATCGAGCCCCCGTGGGAGCCCGGGAAGGTGCGGTTGAGGTCGCGGCGGTCGGGCAGGTAGCGCGAGTGGATCTGGGCGCCGAGCACGTTCACGATCGGCACCACGATCAGGATGCCGGACAACTGGGACGGGTCGAGCCGACCCAGGAGCTCCCGGCACACGCCGATGCCGTTGAGCTCGTCGCCGTGGATCGCGGCCGTCACGAACACCCGCGGGCCGTCCCCGATGCCGTTCAGCACCGCCATCGGGATCGTGGTGCGGTCGCCGGTGTAGGACTCCGACGCGACCGGGGTGACGTCGCGCCGCTCCCCGGGGGCGACCGCGACGCCGGCGACCGTGATCGGCTCGTTCACCGCGGGGCCGGTGGCGGCGACGTGCGGAGGTAGCCGCGGGCCGGGTCGACGAGGCAGCGGTCCTCCATCGTCAGGCGTCCGATGAGCATGCGGAAGTTCATGCCGTGGCGCGTCGTCAGCGTCACGTCGGCCTCGGTGTCGAGGGGGCCGATGACGATCCGCGTCCGCACGACGGGGCGACGCTGCGCCTTGCCGCCCGTGTCGCGCACGACCTTGTAGCCGACGACGGGCGCCTCGACCTCGTGGCGGGTCGGGGTCTCGCGGCTGCCCACGAGCACGTGGAAGGTCACGACCGGGAGGATCTGCCCCTCGTGCTCGTGCTCGTCGATGACCTCGTCGTCCTCGACGTGCAGCGCGCTCGTGCGGGCCCCGGTGTCGAGCTTTGCCCGGAGCCTCGGGATGCCCCAGTCGGGGAGCGAGACGTGCTCCTTCCAGCCCAGGACCGGCAGCTCGTCGCTCACGCCGACCGCTCCGCCCGTGCGACGACACGCCGGACCGCGTCGACGACCTCGTCCGGCTCCTCGATCGGGAGGACGTGGGTCGCGCGGGGGAGCTCGATGAGCTCGGCGCCGGGGATGGCCCGGGCCATGCGCGCCGCGCGCCGGGGCGGGGTCATGCCGTCGTCCGCGCCGGACAGGACGACCGTGGGGACGTCGATGCCCGGCAGGACGTCCTCGGACGAGTGCGCCTGCATCGCCCGGAACATCGGCAGGAGCACCTGCGGGTCGAGCCCTGCGACGTGCTCGAAGTACTCCTCCATGGTCTCGCGCGGCGCGTCGGATCCGATGCCGCCGATGGCGCGGCCGATCCAGTAGGCGAGCGGGGAGCGCAGGCCCGCCCGCAGGACGCCGGTCAGCGCACGCGGCGCCGGCCAGGTGGCGAGCTCGAGGAGCGGGAACAGCAGCACGCCGGGGTCACGTCCCCGGAGGGTGCCGAGGGGGTGCCCGAACGCCCCGGCGACCGCCACCAGGCCGGCCACGAGGTCCCGTCGGGCGCGGAAGGCCTCGGCGACGACCTGCACGCCGAAGCTGTGGCCGACGAGGACCGCCCGCTCGACGTCCGCGGCGGCGGCGACCGCCTCGAGGTCGCGGACGATCGAGGAGACGTAGACCTCCTCGCGGTTGGCGGGCGGGTCCGAGCGGCCGTGCCCGCGGTAGTGCCAGCGGACGACACGGTGGTCGGCGGCCAGCTGCGGCCAGACCCGCGACCAGTACCCGTCGTCGCACGCGATGCCGTTGCACAGGACGACGGCCGGGGCGTCCGCCGGACCGTCGGCCCGCCAGGCGATCCCCGTCCCGTCGCTCGACCGCACGCGCCGCCAGCCGGCGGGGGAGGCCGGTGCAGGGGCGGGGGTCGGCGCGGCGCTGACGGGACACCTCCGGGACGGCGGCGGACGGCCGAGCCTACCGAGGGGTCGGAGGGGGACGTCCCCGCCGGTGCCGCGCCCGGGTCAGCGCGTCCGCGCCGGCCGGTAGGTCGGCTCGCCGCGTCGCTCGTGCCGGCGGTCGAGGAGCAGCACCAGCGCGATGCCGGCGACGAACCCGGCGACGTGCGCGGCGTAGGCGACGTTGTCGGTCACCGGCGAGCGCGTGGCCAGGACCTGGAGGCCGAACCACGCGCCCAGGACGAGCCAGGCCGGGAGGGTCACGATCGCGAAGATCAGGAACCAGGCGGTGATGCGCGCTCCCGGGATGATCCACGCGAGGACGTACAGCGGGAACGGGACGTAGGTGTGGACCCACGCCCGGGGGTACATCACCAGGTACGCCCCGAGGATGGCGGCGATGGCACCCGAGGCGCCCAGCAGCGGGACGGTGGAGTCCGGGTTGAGGAGCGCGAAGGCGTAGGTCGCCGCGAGCCCGCCGACGACGTAGAAGAGGAGGTAGCGGAGGTGGCCGAGCCGGTCCTCGACGTTGTTGCCGAACACCCACAGGAACAGCAGGTTGCCGCCGAGGTGGGCGAGGTTGCCGTGGAGGAACATCGCGGAGAACGCCGACACCACCACGTTCTTGTCGTCCACCACCCCGACGTCGCAGGACGGGGAGAGGAGCGCCCCGAGCTGGCTGTCGCTGAGCTGCCGGAACGACAGGAGCTCGCGCGGGACGGCCGCCCACTCGAGGATGAAGGCCTCCTCGGCGCAGCCCGCCAGCGGCGCCTGGGCGAGCACGTACACCAGGAGGTTGGCCAGCACCAGCAGCACGGTGACGACGGCGCGCCGGCGGGTCGGGTTGACGTCACCGACGGGAAGGACCATGGCCGCTACAGGACCGCGCGGAGACGCAGCAGGTCGGTCATCGAGGCGTCGATGCGGACCCGTCCGTCGTTGACCGCGCGCCGGAACTCGGCGTCCTGGTTGGCGAGCGCCATGAGGTCGTCGCTGTCGACCCGGACGCGGATGTCGGGACGCCGCTCCGGCGCGCCCTGGTGGAGCTCGGAGAGCTTCCCGTCGCGCCAGAACGCGTGGTAGACGAGCTCGAGGTCAGGGCACTCCGCCTGGATCGTCCGCCGGCTCGGCATCATCGCGCGGTAGGACGGGTCCACGCGTTCGAGCCGGCTGATGAGCTCGTGGAGGGTGGCCTCGACCTCTTCCACCGTCGCCAAGGGGTGCTCCATGCAGGGTGGGGGACCGGGCGCGGAGCGACGCTAGCAGGGGCCCGGGGACGGGCGGCCGGGGCGCGACGCGCGTCCCGCGGCCGCCGAGGACCCCTGTACGGAAGGAGGTAGCTCCGGGCCGTTCGTCCCTGGTGCGGCCCGAACGGCCGTGGTCGTGCGGTCACGGTGGCCCCGACACTACGAGCAACCCCCGGGGTGCGAGACGCGACCCCCGGGAACCCCAGGGAGCCCATACATGAGCGCCATCGACCAGCCCGCCCCGCAGAAGGCCCAGCGGATCGTCCCGGTCCCGACGCTGCGGTGCACCACCGGCACCGCGAGCGGCACCGCCATCCGCATCGACCAGGAGGAGGGCACCCTCGGCCGTCGTGAGGACAACACCTACGTGCTGGCCGACCCGCAGGTCTCGCGGGTGCACGCCCGCCTGTCGAAGCGCGGCGGGTCCGTCATCGTCGCCGACCTCGGCTCCAGCGGCGGGACCAAGCTCAACGGCGAGAAGCTCGAGGGTCCGTTCGTGGTGAACCACGGCGACACCATCTCCTTCGGGACGGCCGAGTGCCGCTTCGAGGACCCGGCGGCGGCGGCCAACAACGAGGCGCCCACCATGGTCTTCGAGGTGCCCGAGATCGAGACCGGCCCGTCGCTCTCGCCGCGCCAGCAGCAGGTGCTCGAGCTCATCGCCGAGGGCATGACGAACTCCGAGATCGGCGACCAGCTCGGGATCACCGAGCGCACCGTCAAGGCCTACGCCCAGGAGCTCTACGACAAGCTCGGCACGCGCAACCGCGCCGGCGCGGTCGCCGAGGGCGTCAAGAACGGCCTCCTCTGACGTCCCGGCCGGCGCGCGTCGCGCAGCGTCACCGACGATCCCGCACTCGGGGGGTCAACGACCACCACAGCGCGCCGGCCCAGGCCGTCCCCAACACGGTGCCGGCGATGACGTCGGTGACCCAGTGCGCACCGAGGTAGAGCCGCGACACGGCGACCAGCACCACCACGCTGGCGCTCACGGCCGTGACCGCGACGCGTGCCACCCTCCCCCGCACGACGTGCAGCAGGAGCAGGGCGAGCGCGATCCAGAACGCCGACGCCTGTGAGGCGTGCCCCGACGGGAAGGCGAGGCCGCTCTCGAGGGTGAAGGCGTAGTCCGCGCCCGGACGCCCGCGGCCGACGACGGCCTTGGCGACCGAGTACAGCACCATCGCGCCGAGGACGGCACCGCCCAGCAGTCGCAGGCCCAGCCAGTCGTGCCGGTGCCACCGCCAGGCGAGCCCGACCGCGACCGCCGCCGGGACGATGACGAGCGTGTCGCCGGCGTCGGTCACGGCCGCCCAGACGCTGCTGCGCAGCGGCGTCCGTCCACGGTGGAAGACCTCCAGGACGGCGACATCGAGCGCGGTGCCGTCGCCGGGCGTCGCGGCGGCGACGAGGAGCCAGCCGGCACCGAGAGCGAGGCCCAGCAGCACCGCGAACGTAGCGACGATCCGGGCCGGGATCACGTGCCACCCCCCAGGTCGTCGGCCAGCGACCGACGCACCGAGGCCACGAGCCCCGCGAGGTGCTGGTGGTGCGTGCCGGGCCAGTACACCCGGTCGCAGGCGGTGCAGCGCGAGAAGCGCTCCGCGTCCCGCGCCAGGGGCGGGACCTCCGCGAGCACGGATCCGCGGTCGACGTCGACGAGCTCGCCGTTGCAGGCGAGACAGCGCGAGAACGGCCGCAGCCGCGGTCCGAGCCCGAAGCGGCGGGCGACCTCGACGGTCTGCGTGAACGGGTCCTGGCTCCGCACGCAGTGGCCGTGCACGATCTCACGCCGCATGAGGAGGCCGCGGTCGCGGGTCAGGAGCACCCGGGACCCGGCGACGGCCACCTCGGCGAGCAGCGGATCGTCGGCGTCGGTCCGGTACCAGCTGTCGAACCCGAGGAGGCGCAGGTTCCGGGCGAGCGTGCCGAGGTGGACGTCGAGCACGAACCGTGCCGCGGGCTCGGTGGTGCGGAGCAGGCCGGGCACCTCGAGCATCGGGGACGGCGGGTAGGCGGCGATCCGCTCGCCGGCCGAGACGAGGTGGTCGAAGCCCACCGGACCGTCGCCGACGATCAGCAGCCCGACCTCGGTGTGGGGGACCCCGACCGCCTCGAGAACGTCCTTCACCGACCGCGACGTCCCCAGGGGGACCGTCACCGTGGCGTCCCGGTCGAGCCCCCGCGCGAGGTCGGCGAGGTCGCCGTAGAACCGCACGGTCGCGTGCTCCACGTCACCAGCCCAGACGGTCGAGGCGGGCGACGACGCCACCGACGTACCCGGCGCCGAACAGCTCGACGTGCACCAGGAGGTGGAAGAACTGCAGCGCCGGGCGGCGCTCCTCCCACCCCTCGTCGAGCGGCCACGCGCCGAGGTAGCCGGCCCAGAACGCGTCCGGGATGCCACCGAAGAGGTCGGCGAACGCGAGCTCGACCTCCCGGTCGGCGCGATGGACGGCAGGGTCGATGAGCCAGCGGCCGTCGACGACGTTGCCGGACCACAGGTCACCGTGCACGAGGCTGGGGCGCTCGCCGTGGGCGAGGAGGTCCCGGAGCGGCCCGTCGCAGGCCGCCTCGAGGCGACGCCGGACGTGGTCCGGGAGCGCCGCCGCCGCGAGCCGCGGCCGGATCCGGCGCTCGGCGAAGAACCGGGGCCAGTCGTCGTCCGGATCGTTCGGCTGGGGGAGCGACCCGATGACGTTGTCGCGCGACCAGCCGAAGGTGCCGCCGGCGTGGCCGCGGTGCACGCCGGCGAGGCGCTCGCCGAGCGCTCCCCACGCCGGGCTGCCGGACACGTGCTCGAGCACGAGCAGCCGCTCGTCGACGTGGAGCACCGCCGGCACGGGGGCGCCGGCGTCGGCCAGCGCCGTCAGGCCCTCGGCCTCCAGTCGCGCGTCCGTCGGCGGGCGCTTGACGACGACGTCACGACCGTCGGCGAGCGTCGCGACGCGCGTGTCCGCGATCGACCCGCCGGCGAGCGGGCGCTCGGAGCGGACCTCGCCGAGCCCACCGGGGAGGACGTTCACAGCTCGCCGGCGTCGATCCGCCGGACGAGCTCGCCGGCGGTGCGGCGGGCCATCGTCACGACGTCCGAGAACCCGCGCGGGCCGCCGTAGTACGGGTCCGGGACGTCCTCGTCCGGGCCCTCGGGGTCGAAGGAGCGGAACAGCCGGATGCGGTCGTCGGGGAGCCCCGTCGGCGCGATGCTGCGGAGGTCGCGGAGGTTCTCGAGGTCCATCGCGAGGACGAGGTCGTAGTCGTCGAGGTCCTCCGGCGTGACCTGGCGCGCGGCGCCGTCGAGCGTCAGCCCGACCTCGCGGGCGGCGGCGGTCATGCGCTCGTCCGGCGGGTTCCCGACGTGCCACGCCCCGGTCCCCGCGGAGTCGACCTCGATGTCGATCCCCGCCTCGTCGGCGGCCTCGCGCAGGGCGGCCTCGGCGGTGGGGGAGCGGCAGATGTTGCCCAGACAGACCATGAGGATGCGCATGGCGGCAACCCTACCGGCCACCGCTACGGTCCCCCCGCGAGGGTCGAGCAGCGACGGCGACGAGCTCGCCGTCGGGGAGGCGTGCGTGGACGGAGACACCGACCGGGGCGATCACCGACCGTACGAGGTCACGCGCGCGGACGTCCTCGCGGCCGCCGAGCGGATCGCGCCGTACGTCCGCCGCACCCCGGTGCTGGCGCTCGAGCGGGGCGCCTTCGGCGTGCCGTGCCGACTCGTGTGCAAGCTCGAGCTCCACCAGCACGCCGGCTCGTTCAAGACGCGGGGTGCCTTCAACCGCCTCCTCACGAGCGACCGGGCGGCGGACGCCGGCGTGTGCGCCGCGTCCGGGGGCAACTTCGGCACGGCCGTCGCGTACGCCGCCGGCGTGCTCGGCATCCGGGCCACGGTGTTCGTGCCGGAGATCAGCTCGCCCGCGAAGGTGGCCCGGCTGCGCGAGCTCGGCGCCGAGGTGGTGGTGACGGGGCGCGAGTACGCCGACGCACTCGACGCCTGCCGCCGACGGGTCGAGGAGACCGGTGCCGACATGCCCCACGCCTACGACGACCACGCCGTCGTCGCCGGCGCGGGCACGCTCGCCCGCGAGCTCCTCGACGAGGAGCCGGACCTCGACACGATCGTCGTCGCGGTGGGTGGGGGCGGCCTCCTCGGGGGCATCGCGAGCTGGGTCCGCGGGGACGTCCGCGTCGTCGCCGTCGAGTCGACCGGCACACCCACCCTCGCCCGTGCGGTGGCCGCCGGCGAGCCCGTCGACGTCGAGGTCGGTGGCCTCGTCGCCGACTCGCTCGGGGCGCGTCGCATCGGCGACCACGGCTTCGCCGCGGCGTCGCGCTGGGTCGACACGCGGGTCCAGCTCCACGACGACCGCATCCGGGAGGCGCAGCGACGGCTGTGGCGGGACGCCCGGATCGCGTGTGAGCCGGCCGCCGCCGCGCCCCTCGCCGCGCTCGGCCCCGAGCGCTACGTCCCGGAGGCCGACGAGTGCGTCGCGCTGGTCGTCTGCGGCGGCAACGTGGACCTCGCGACCCTCGCCCGACCTTGACGGGATCTCCGTACAACCGTATGGTTGTACGTATGGGAGCGACGCTGACGGACGAACGGGCCGACGCGGTCTTCGGGGCCCTCGCCGACGCCACACGACGGGACATCCTGTTGCGGGCGATGGGCGGGGACCTCGGGGTCTCCGAGCTCGCGCAGCCCTACCCGATGAGCTTCGCCGCGGTGCAGAAGCACGTGGCGGTGCTGGAACGGGCCGGCCTGGTGCGCAAGCGCGCCGCCGGACGGCGCCGCGTGGTGACGACGGACATGGACGGGCTGCGCGACGCCCGCGCCGTGCTCGACCACTACGAGGAGCTGTGGCGCGGCCGCGTCGAGCGCATGCACCAGCTGCTCGGCGAGGACGCCCTCCCATCCCGACCCGACGAGCCCGACCCGGAGGAGCGCGCATGAGCGCCGTCGACATCACCAAGGACCTCGAGCACGCGACCCTGGTCGTGACCAGCGTCTTCCCGGCCCCGCCCGAGCGCGTGTGGCAGCTATGGGCCGACCCGCGCCAGCTCGAGCGCTGGTGGGGCCCGGAGCCCTACCCGGCCACGGTCGTCGACCACGACCTGCGCTCCGACGGCCACGTCAGCTACTACATGACCGGCCCGGAGGGGGACCAGCACAAGGGCTACTGGCGGGTCCTCGAGGTCGAGCCGCCGACGCGCCTCGTCCTCGTGGACGGCTTCGCGGACGCGGACGGCGAGCCCGACGACGACCTCCCGACGAGCCGGACCGAGGTCACGATCGAGCCGCTCGACGACACCCGCACGCGCATGACGCTCACGTCGATCTACGACACCACGGCCGAGCTCGAGCAGGTCCTCGCCATGGGCATGGAGGAGGGCATCCGCACCGCGGTGGGCCAGATCGACGCCCTCCTCGCCGAGGACTGATCCGGGCGGGGCGTCAGCCGGCGATGTCGGATCCCAGGATCAGCGTCAGGCCGCCGGCGCCCCGCTCCTCGACCAGCTCGGCGGCGACCGGGAGGTCGTTTCGGAGCTGCTCGGCCGCGGCCCGGAGGTCCGGCGGGTAGAGGATGCGGGTGGTGTCGCCCGGCTCGCTGTTGCCGACCTCGCCGATGGCCCAGCCGACGGCGCGGAGCTCCTCCGCGGCGGTGCCGGCCGCCCCCTCGATGCCGGCGCCGTTCAGCACCGAGACCGTCACGTCGCCGCGGTCGACCGGGCCGCCACCGCCGGAAGCCCCCAGCGCGGACCCGTCGCGGAAGCCGGCGAACAGCTCCTCGGCGGCCGCCTCGTCGGGGATCAGCACGGCGGCACCGCCGCGCGAGGCGCCGGTGCCGGGGACGGTCGCGGTGACGGCGCCGCCGCCGGCGAGGCCGCGCATGCCCCAGCCGATGCGGCCGAGGTCGACCGGGCCGAGGTCCTCGTCGGCGGTGAGGGCGCGGCCCACCTCGGCCGCCGTCCGGACGGCGCGGACGGGATCCAGCAGCGTCCCCGGCGACAGGATCTCGCCCGCGAGCGCGCGCAGGAACCCCTGCTGGCGCTCGATGCGCCCGAGGTCGTTGTCGATCTTGCGCACGCGGACGTAGCCGAGCGCGTCCGGCCCACTGAGCCGCTGGCATCCGGCCGGGAGGTCGATGCCGGCCGCGTCGTCCTGGATGGCCTGGTCGAGACAGATGCCGACGCCACCGACGGCCTCGACGATGTCGCGGAAGCCGAGGAAGCTCACGGACATGAAGTGGCTGATCGGCAGGCCCGACAGGTCGCTCACGGTCTCGACGAGGCAGCTGGGGCCGCCCAGCTGCATGGCGACGTTGATGCGCCCCGTCGAGCCGTCGCAGCGCGGGACGTAGAGGTCGCGGGGGAACGAGAGGATGCCGACGTTCCCGCCCGAGATGGACAGGACGAAGATCGTGTCGGTGCGCTCACCCTCGGCCGAGCCGGTGGTGAGCTCGCGACGCTGCTCCTCGGTCAGGCCGGCGCGGCTGTCCGAGCCGACCACCAGCACGTGCATCGGGCCCGAGCCGACCCGCAGGCCGTCGACGGGCACGCGGGTGATGTTCGCGTTCGCGACGAGGGCGAGGACGACGCCGTAGACGACGGGGAGGAGGAGCAGCAGCACGAGCAGCACGACGAGGACGCGGCGCCCACGCCGGCGGCGCCCCCCGGACACGGTGGGGCCCCACGACTCGCCCGTCTCGGTCATCACTCGGACGCGGGACCGTCGAAGACCGGGCGCCGCTTCTCGCGGATGGCGGCGACACCCTCGCGGACGTCGGGACCGTCGAAGCCGAGGAACTCGAGCGCGAGCGAGGCGTCGAAGGCGGGCCCGGCGCTCCGCAGCCAGTTGTTGAGGGCGTACTTCGTCCAGCGGATCGCGCTCTGGCTGCCGGCGGCGAGACGCTCGGCGACGGCGAGCGCCTCGTCGTCGACGCGGTCGTCGTCGACGCACAGCGACACGAGACCGATGCGCTCGGCCTCCTCGCCCGACAGCGGCTCGCACGTGAGGAGGTGGTACTTCGCCTTCGCCATCCCGCACAGGAGCGGCCAGACGATGGCCGCGTGGTCCCCGGCGGCCACGCCGAGCTTGGTGTGCCCGTCGATGATCCGGGCCGAGCGTCCGGCGATCGACACGTCCGCGAGGAGGCCGGCCACCAGGCCGGCGCCGACGGCGGGGCCCTGCATGGCCGAGACGACCGGCTTGGAGCAGTTGATCACGTTGTAGACGAGGTCCCGGGCCTCGCGGTGGACGCGGATGCGGGTCTCGAAGTCGTCCGCCATGTCCTCGACGAGGGCGAGGTCGCCGCCGGCGGAGAACACCCCGTCGGCACCCGTGATGATGGCCACCCGGATGTCGGGGTCGCGGTCCACCGCCGTCCACACGTCGGCGAGGTCGCGGTGCATCTCGTGCCCGGCCGCGTTGAGCTTCCCGGGGGCGCGCATCACGATCCGCAGCACGTGCTCCGACGGGCGTTCGAACCCGAGGCTCGCGAAGCGTGCGTAGCGGTCGGGGACGTCGGTCGGGCTCACGCGGCGGCTCCTCGTCGGCGGCGGCCGCGAGAGGATGGCACACGGGCGGGGGAGGAGCGCGCCCGGAGGTCCTACCCCTGCCGCCGCAGCCCGGAGCGCTCGCGGGCGATCGTCCCGGCGATGGCGCGGAGCTGGGCCCATGCGTCCGGTGCCGGGGCCGCGTCGCTCATGGCGGTCCCTAGCCGTGGAGGGGCAGGACGAGCGGCTCGGGGCCGGTGGCGGTCGCCAGGGCGCGGAGCTCGTCCCAGGCGTCGAGCACGATCTCGCTGCGGGGGGAGGCGGCGCAGGCCGGGCAGTCGCCGTCGGTGCCGGGCAGGAGGTCGGCGATGTCGCAGGTCACGGTGGTCTCCTCGTCACCCCGGGAGTCGCGGGGTCAGCTCCGCGAGCGTCGGCACCGGCCGCTTGGTTACGCAGAGTGGCCCGATAGATGCGGAGCGTTCCGCTCTGCGCACGCCGGCCGCCCGCCGGCGCACCGTGCGCACGGCTACGGTTGGCCGGAGCGGGAGGAGCGCGGCGATGGGCGGGCCGGAGGAGGAGCTGATCGGCGCCATCCGGGGCGCGGTCATCGGGGAGGGAGAGGTCGTCGAGGGTCCCTACGGCCCGCGACGGGTCACCTACGCCGACTACACCGCCTCGGGACGGGCGCTCGCCTTCATCGAGGACCACATCCGCGAGGCGGTCCTGCCGCTCTACGCCAACACGCACACCGAGTCCTCGGGCACCGGCCTGCAGACGACCCGGTACCGGGAGGAGGCGCGCGACCTCGTCCGTCGCTGCCTCGGCGGCGATCCCGGGCAGCACGCACTGATCTTCTGCGGCTCGGGCTCGACGGCCGCGATCAACCGCCTGATCGACGTCCTCAACATCCGCATACCCGCGGACCTCGACCGGCGCTACGGGCTGTCCGACGCCATCCCGGCCGCGGAGCGTCCCGTCGTGTTCATCGGGCCGTTCGAGCACCACTCGAACGAGCTTCCCTGGCGCGAGTCGATCGCCGACGTCGTCGCGATCCCCGAGGACAGCGACGGCCACGTCGACCTCGCCGAGCTCGAGGCGGGCCTGCGGCGTCACGCCGACCGCCCCCTCCTGATCGGCTCGTTCTCGGCGGCCTCGAACGTGACCGGCATCCTGTCCGACACCCGTGCCATCTCCGTCCTGCTGCACCGCTACGGCGCGCTGTCGTTCTGGGACTTCGCAGCCGCGGCGCCGTACGTCGACGTCGAGATGGGTCCGCGGACGTCGTCGCCCCCCCGGGAGGACGACGCGCTCGACTACAAGGACGCGATCTTCGTGTCCGCGCACAAGTTCGTGGGCGGACCCGGCACCCCGGGGATCCTCCTCGCACGCCGCGAGCTGTTCACCAACACCGTCCCGTCCGTCCCCGGCGGCGGCACCGTCGCCTACGTGAACCCGAGCGAGCACGTCTACCTCGACGACATCGAGCACCGCGAGGAGGGCGGGACGCCGGCGATCGTCGAGTCGATCCGTGCCGGCCTGGTGTTCCAGCTCAAGGAGGCCGTCGGCGTCGAGCGGATCCGCGAGCTCGAGGAGGCGTTCATCCGACGGGCGATCGCGCGGTGGAGCGCCCACCCCCGCATCGAGATCCTCGGCAACCACGACGCCGACCGGCTCTCCATCGTGTCGTTCGTGGTCCGGACGGCGGACGGGCGCCACCTCCACCACAACTTCGTCGTGGCGCTGCTGAACGATCTCTTCGGCATCCAGTCCCGGGGCGGGTGCTCCTGTGCCGGCCCGTACGGGCACCGGCTCCTCGGCATCGACCTCGAGCGCTCCCACGCGTTCGAACGCGAGATCACCCGCGGGTGCGAGGGCATCAAGCCCGGATGGGTGCGCGTGAACTTCAACTACTTCATCTCCGGGACCGTGTGCGACTTCATCCTCGACGCGGTCGAGTTCATCGCCGACCACGGGGCGACGTTCCTGCCCCACTACGACTTCGACGCGGCGACCGGGCTGTGGCGGCACGAGGACGGGCTCGGCGAGCCGCCGGCGTCGCTGACCGACATCCACTACGCGGGCGGCCGCATGCATGCGCCGCTGCGCCGTCGCACCGCGCCCGAGAGCGAGCTCGCGAGCTACCTCGATGCCGCCCGGCGCCTGGTCGACGAGCTCGAGCGGGATCCGGGCCACGGCAGCTGCCGGCGGCCGGAGGCCCAGACCGCCGACTTCGAGGCGCTGCGGTGGTTCCCGCTCCCGGACGAGGCCGGCCGCACCCCGGCAGACGTCTGAGGTGCGGGTTCTCGTCCTCGCCGACACCCACATGCGTGCGGACTGGGACCGGTCCCTGCCGCCGCGCGCCTGGGACCGGCTCGCCGACGCCGACGTCATCCTGCACGCCGGCGACGTCATCGAGGGCTGGGTGCTCGACGAGCTCGCCGAGCTCGCCCCGGTCCACGCCGTCCTGGGAAACAACGACCGCGCGCTCGTCGGGAGCCTCCCGGAGACGCTCGAGCTCGAGCTCGCCGGCGTCCGCATCGGCATGATCCACGACTCCGGCCCTGCCGCCGGGCGGGACGCGCGCCTCCATGCGCGCTTCCCCGACCGCGACGTCGTCGTCTTCGGGCACAGCCACATCCCCTGGAACGCCCCCGGGCTGGACGGGCAGCTCCTCTTCAACCCGGGGTCCCCGACGGAGCGCCGCCGACAGCCGCACCGGACGGTCGGGGTCCTCGAGCTCCGCGCGGGACGCGTGCTGAGCGCACAGGTGGAGGTCGTGGACGCGCAGCCGTCGAAGTAGGGTCCGACCCCCTCCCTCGTCCCTCTT
Source organism: Actinomycetota bacterium (assembly GCA_019348115.1). Classification (GTDB taxonomy): domain Bacteria; phylum Actinomycetota; class Nitriliruptoria; order Nitriliruptorales; family Nitriliruptoraceae; genus JAHWJY01. Next base: position 13,998 of record JAHWKB010000025.1, read on the forward strand.
CGCCCGGAGTCTCCGATGCCCCGTTGCCGCACCCTGGCCGCGGCCGTCCTGGCGGCGAGCCTGCTGGCCGTGCCGACCGCGGTGGCCGCCCCGGCCGCGTCCGCCCCCGACGCGGCGGCCCGGGCCGACGCCACCGAGAACGTCAAGGTCTGGGTCGCGGCGGACGGCGACGTCACGGCCGGGCTCCTCGACGCCGTCGAGGCGCTCGGCGTCACCCGTGCCCTCGAGGTCCGGTCGATCGACGCCCTGGCCGTGACGACCCCCGCCGCGCTCGTGCCCGCGCTGGCCGACCTGCCCGGCGTCCGCGCCGTGGTCCCGCAGCGCCGGCTGACGCTCGACCTCTTCTCCTCCAAGCGGCAGATCAACGCCCACGAGGCCGACCAGGCCGAGCCGTACGAGCGGGGCGGCCAGACCTTCGAGCGTCCCGGCGTGACCGGTGCGGGCGTGACCGTCGGGATCATCGACTCCGGCATCTTCGCCGCACACCCCGACTTCGGCGGCCGCGTGACGCTGGGCCTCAACTTCGAGTTCACCGAGCTGCAGCAGAGCGGCGGGATCCCGGCGGAGGAGTGGGACGCGTACGCCGAGGCGACCGGCCCCACGGCGCTCCAGGACGAGGTCGGCCACGGCACGCACGTCGCCGGCACGGTCGGGGGCGACGGCTCCGCCGCCCGAGGCGACCGGGACCTCTCCGGTGTGGCCCCGGGCGTCGAGATGGTCTCGCTCAAGATCGCCAGCGCCGCCAACGGGGTCATCGAGGACGTCGGGTTCGAGGAGAACGCGATGTTCGCCATCGACTACCTCATCCGGCACCCCGAGACGGGCGTGAAGCTCACCAACAACTCGTGGGGCCTCCTGCCGGAGGAGCCGCATGCCATCCCCGGGGCCGGCGAGCCCACCGACTTCCCGGCGTCGCAGGAGATGATCGCCGCCGCGTCAGCGGCCGGCATCACCATGGTCTTCGCCGCCGGCAACGACGGCCCCGAGCCGGACACGATCGGGGAGGACCCGGGCGGCGCGCCGTCCGCGATCACCGTCGCCGCAGCCTGCAAGGGCGAGGAGCACGGTGGCCGGTGCCCCGAGGGCGAGATCACGGACTTCTCGAGCCGCGGCAAGGCCGACGGCTCCGGGGCGCAGGTCGACGTGGCGGCCCCCGGTGACAACATCATGGCGGCGGTCTCGCCCTCGATCCTGCTCCCGTTGAGCGGGTGCCGGGACTCCGGCGAGCCGGCGTACTACTGCATCTCGGGCACGTCGATGGCCTCCCCGCACGTGGCCGGCGCCGTCGCGCTCATGCAGGAGGTCAACCCGGAGCTGACGCCGGCGCAGGCCGAGGAGTGCCTGACGTCGACGGCGGTCGACATGCTCGAGCCGGGCGTGGACATCCACTCCGGCCACGGGATGATCGACACCGAGCAGGCCATCATCTGCGCCTCCCAGCTGGCCGGCGCGACGCCGGTCGGCGGCAGCGCCCCCGCCCCGGCACCGGCCCCCGATGCCGCTCCGGCACCGACGGACCTCCCCGCGACCGGCGGCGGTCTCGCCGTCCTCGCCCTCGGCGCGCTGGGCGCGGCGACGGCCCTCCGTCGGCAGCGCTAGAGCTGGATCGAGGCGTCGCTCGGTTCCCGCGCGGACCGGGCGGCGCCGGGCAGGCGCACGACGAAGGCCGGCTGGTCCGGGCTGGGCTCGTACTCCACGGTCCCGCCGTGCGCCGCCACGAGGGTGCGGACGATCCAGAGCCCGAGCCCGACCGAGCCCTGCTCGACGTTGCCGACGGCGAACGGGGCGAAGAGGGTCCCGCGCGCGGCGCTCGTCACGCCACCGCCGTGATCGCTCACGCGCATCTCGAGCAGATCCCGGTCCCCGCGTCGGGCCGACACCTCGATCGGTGGCCGGCCGTGCTTGGCCGCGTTGCTCACGAGGTTGGCCACGACCTGCTCGAGCCGGGCGGGGTCGATCCTCGCGTGCAGGTCCTCCTCGATCGTGAGCAGCACGTCGCCGGGCGGGACCGGCAGGCCTTCGACGACGCGTCGGATGAGCGGTGCCACGGGGACGACGTCGAGCTGGAGCTCGAGGCGTCCCTGCTGGGACCGGGCGAGGTCGAGCAGGTCCTGGGTGAGGCGGAGGGCGCGCTCGTTCTGCACCACCGCGGACGTCGCCAGGCGCCGGACCTCGTCGGCCGTGAGGCGGTCGAGGCGGTCGCGGATGAGCATCATGGTCGAGGTCGCGGTGCCGACCGGCGAGCGCAGGTCGTGGGCGAGCATGTCGATCAGCCCCTGCCGCCAGAGCTGCTGGCGCTCGAGCTCGTCCAGGGCGGCGCGGAGCTCGGTCGAGCGCTCGGCGAGCTTGCGGGCGAACATGCCGACGAGGAGCGAGACGATCAGCAGGACGCCCATGCGGAACGAGATCGAGGTGACGTTGAGCTCGGCCCCGTAGCGGTCGCTCGCCCACAGCTCGCGTGCCACGTACAGCGAGGTGCACGCCGCCCAGGCGACGAGCGCCCCCACCGCCTGGAACTTCAGGGCGGCCTCGGCGGGCAGGATGAAGAACAGCAGGTACAGCGAGGCGTCCGCATCGAAGGCGTAGAGCCACACGAACGCCGACACCAGCGCCGCGTCCAGCAGCAGGGTCGCCCACGCCAGCGACCTCGCGCCGCGGAGCGTCCGGATGCGGCCGAGGAGGTACTGCACGACGAGGTTGGCGACCGCCAGCAGCCCGGCGAGCAGGTAGCCGACGGGGCGGACGTGCGCGGGGGGGTCGGGCGAGACGAAGACGGTGATCTGGAACACCGCGAAGACCACGCCGAACCAGCGGGCGGTGCGCATCGAGGCCTCGGTGCGCAGCCACTCGCCGACGTCGGCCTCCGCGGGCCGACGCCGGGGGCCTGGCAGGTCCGTGGCGCTCATCCGTCGTCGTTCCCCCCGGACCGACGTCCCGCGGCCCGGGCACGTCGGCGGTCGCGCCGTCAACGTAGCCCCGTCACGCGGCCAACGGGACCCCGTCGAGCTCGCCGGTGACGCACGGGCACGCCGCCGGCTCGGGGACGACACCCTCGCCGTCGCACACGCTGCAGTCGTCGAGCGCGGCGCCGAGACAGCCTCCGCACCAGGTCAGCGCCGGGGCGCCGTCGTGCGCCTCCCACGGGTCGGCCCAGCCCGTGCCCTCGCACAGGCGGCAGTCGGTCGCGGTCGTGTCCATCGGGGTTCCTCTCGTCGCTCGGACGGGGGAACCGTGCCCGAGGGGTGTGACATCCGGGACCGGGGGCCGGCCTAGGCTCGCGGGCATGAGCTCCCTCATCCCTTCGCGGTCCGCCGGCGGCCTGCGGTTCACGCTGTTCGGCGTGCCCGTGACCATCGGTCTCTCGGTCGTCCTGCTCCTCGCCTTCCTCGGCTTCCCCCTCGGCGACCCGCTGCGCGTGGTGCTGTGGGTGGGCATCGGCATCCTGTCGATCCTGCTGCACGAGCTGGGGCACGCGGTCGCCGCCCGCGCCGCGGGGGCGACCCCCGAGATCGCGCTGGCCGGCCTCGGCGGGGCCACGACCTACCGGTCGTCGACCCGGACCGAGTCGCGCGGCTGGAGCCTCGCCATCGGGCTCGCGGGTCCGGCCGTCGGGATCGTGCTCGGCCTCGCGGCCGTCGCACTGGGGGCGCCGTGCTGCGGCGTCGCCGTCGACGCCGCGCCCGGCGAGTTCGCCCTGTCCGTGTTCGTGTTCGTCTCCCTGGTGTGGAGCGTGCTGAACCTCCTCCCGATCCTCCCGCTCGACGGCGGCCAGGCCCTGGCGTCGCTCCTCCCGGGCGAGCCGCGGCAGCGGCAGGCCCGAGCGGCCGGCGTGGGCGCGGTCGTCGGGACCGTCGTCACCGTCGTCGCGGTCATGGGCCGGGCGATGTTCGCCGCGATCATCGTCGGCCTCCTGACGTGGCAGAACATCCAGACCTGGCGCGCCGCCCGACGGCCCCGGCAGGACGCCGGCCCGGGCGCGCCTGGCGATCTGAAGGCGGCCCGCGACGCGCTCGCCGCCGGCCACGGGGACGAGACCGACGCGGCGGAGGTCCAGCGCCGGGCGTACGCCGAGGGGCGCTACCAGCTCGCGGCCGAGGTCGGCGAGATCGCCCTCCTGCGGGGCGCCACCGCGCCCCGCTTCGCCTACGACACCGCCCGCGCCTGGGCGCAGCTGGGGATGACCGACCGTGCCGTGGCCACGCTCGAGCGTGCGTTCGAGCTCGGCTTCGACGACCGCGAGCAGCTCCGGGAGGAGCCCGCCTTCGGTCCGCTGCACGACCACCCGCGCTGGAACGAGCTGACCCGGGCCTCGTAGACGCCGGCGGCCGCCCGCGTCTACGAGGTGATGTGCTCCGCGTCGAAGTGGGCCACCCCGCTGAACAGCTGGAGGCTCCAGATGCGCCCGCCGGCGATCGCGGTCGTGTCGAGCCGCGTCACCGACGCGTGGTTGGAGCTGAAGCGCTCCCACTCCCACGGCTGCGGTGTGAGACCGAGCAGGTGCCCGAGGATCGACGAGTTCGTCCCGGCGTGCCCGATGATGACGAGCCGGGGCAGGTCGTCGGGTACCCACCAGAGATGCTCCTCGTCGGCCCGGTGCCGCTCCACGCCCCGCTCGTTCAGGGTCGCCTCGAGGCCGGCCGTGACGCGCTCGTGGAAGTCGAGGAACGACTCCCCGTGACCCGGGATGCCCTGGAACCACGCCTCGCGGGGCTGGTGCCGGTGCTCCTTCAGGACGCGGCTGACCTCCTCGGCCGGCGTGCCCTCCCACTCGGGAGGGAGACGGATCTCGTGGATCCACTCCTGCACCTGGGGCTCCAGCCCCAACGCCTCGGCGATCGGCTCGGCGGTCTCGAGCGCCCGCTTGGCGGTCGACACGAGCAGCTCGCTGGGGCCGTCGAGGTCGCGGGCGAGACGCTCGGCGACGATCTTGGCCTGCTGGCGGCCGCGCTCGGTCAGGCCGGGGTCGTTGACGGCCTGCCCGCTCTCGTCGGCCCAGGCGGGCTCGGCGTGTCGGACGAGGATGATCTCCATGCGAGGACCGTAGCGGCGCGTCGGGCACGGATCGCCGTCCTGCCCTCGCCGTCCGGTCAGCGCGGTCGGCTCGCCGCCGGCGCGTCCGCGATGGCCGGGAGTCGCTCCTGGCCGGGGGTCAGGCAGCAGTCGAGCGGGCACGCGTCCCAGCACGGCCCGCGGGTCCCCAGCGCCCGGCGCGGGGCGGTGCCGAGCCGCTCCTCCACGAGCTCGCGCAGACCGGCCACGAACCGGGGGTGGGTGCCGACCGTGCCGGCGCGGACGAACGACAGCCCGACCCGCGCCGCCGTCTCCGCGGCCTCCACGTCGAGGTCGTAGATGACCTCCATGTGGTCCGAGACGAACCCGATCGGCACCACCACGACCGCCGTGCAGCCGTCGTCCGCGAGCGCCTCGAGGTGGTCGTTGACGTCCGGTCCCAGCCACGCCACCGACGGTGGGCCCGACCGCGAGTTGAACACGAGATCCCAGCCTGCGCCGTCCTCGCCGAGCGCCTCGACGACCAGGCGGCACGCCTCGTAGGTCTGGGCCTCGTAGTCGCTGTGACGCGACATCGTCCGAGGTACCGAGTGGGTGGTGAACACCAGGCGGACGGCGTCGCGCCGGTCGGACGGGAGCGTCGCCAGGGCCTCGCGGACCCGGTCCGCCTGCGCCTCGACGAAGCCCGGGTGGTTGTAGAAGACCCGCACCTTGTCGACGGTTGGCGCGCCGTCGCCCACCTCGGCCCGGGCGCGGGCGACGTCCTCGCGGTACTGCCGGCAGCCGGAGTAGGACGAGTACGCCGACGTCATGACGGCGAGCGCGCGCCGGTGGCCCCGCGCGCGCATGTCGGCCAGCGTGTCGGCGAGGAACGGGTGCCAGTTGCGGTTGCCGAAGTGGACGGGGAGGTCGATGCCGGCGCCGGCGAGCTCGTCCTCGAGCGCGGCGATCAGGGCCCGGTTCTGGTCGTTGATCGGGGACCGGCCGCCGAAACGGTGGTAGTGCCCGCTGACCTCCTCGAGCCGCGCGTCCGGGATGTCGCGCCCGGCCGTGACGTTGCGCATGAACGGCAGGACGTCGTCGGGGCC
>JAHWKB010000394.1 GCA_019348115.1 Actinomycetota bacterium
TGCTCGGCGGTGGGGTGCTCTCGGTCACGGTGCGACCTCCTGCAGGGGTGCGCTGGCCCGCGCGCACGGCGGCCGGCCGTCGCTCGGCCGGAGGCCGCACCCTACCGGTGGTCCCCGCGCTCCTCCGGCGGGCGCGCCGGGCGGACGCCCGGGGTCACAGGAGGTGCTCCAGCCCGACGACGCAGCCGTCGAGGTCCCCCACGCGACGGACGGCGAGCACGACGCCGGGCATGAACGAGCTCCGGTCCATCGAGTCGTGGCGGATCGTGAGCGTCTGCCCCTGCCCGCCGAAGATGACCTCCTGGTGCGCGACGAGACCGGGGAGGCGCAGCGCGTGGACGCGGATGCCGGCGCGGTCGGCACCCCGCGACCCACCGGGGTCCTCGCCGATCACCGGCTCGGGCGACTCCTGCCGGGCGGCCGCGATGAGGTCGGCGGTGCGCAGTGCCGTGCCGCTCGGGGCGTCGACCTTGCGGTCGTGGTGGAGCTCGATGATCTCGACGTGCGGGAGGTGCTTCGCCGCCAGCTCGGCCATCTGCATCAGCAACACCGCGCCGATGGCGAAGTTCGGTGCGAAGAACGCGTTCGCGTCACCGTCGGTCGCGAGGGCGCGCACGCGCTCGAGCTGGTCGTCGTCGATGCCGGTCGCGCCGACCACCGCGTGGATGCCGTGCTCGAGGAGCCACTCGACGTTGTCGCCCACGACCTTCGGCAACGAGAAGTCCACCGCCACCTCCACCCCGGCCGTCGGAAGCGCGTCGAGCTCCCCGGCGACCTCGAGGTCGGAGTCGATCCGCGCCACGTCGGCGAGCGGCTCGCCGGCGCGCTGCGGGTCCACGGCGCAGACGAGTTCGAGGTCGTCCTCGGCCGCGACCGCGCGGCACACCTCCGACCCCATGCGCCCCGCCGCGCCCAGCACCCCCACCCTGATCATCCGCTGCTCCTCGCCGTCCGCTCTCGCGACGAGCCTAGGGCCCTCGCCGTGACACCCGTGCCCGCTCGACACCCACCCGAGCCCCGGTCGGACGCGCGATCCGTCCGTCTGCGACCCGGCACCGGGCGGAGAGGGCGCGGGGACGTCGGGGTCGCGGGGCGGAGAGCGGCTGCGCACGCCCACGTCGATGCTGCGGTGGCTCGGCTAGCTCGTGGGTCCGGTCGCCGTCGCCGTCGCCGTCCTCGTGTCCGTCCTCGACGGCCCGGCGAGGGCGGTCGCGCTGGCGCTGCTCGCGATCGGCGCTGGGGTCCTCCTCGTCCGGATCGGCCGCATCGAGGCCCACGTGGACGTCGGCGGGGTCCGGGTGCGCAACCCGTTCCGGACCGCCGAGCTCCGCTGGAACGACCTGGCGCGGGCCGACTGGGTCTGGTGACCCTCAGCGCGACCGCCGTCTTCCGGCGGCGGTCTGCCGAGGACATCACCGACACGCTGCGCCGGACCGCCGGCCGCGCCGGTGTCGTCGTCGAGTCGTCCTACCGCGAAGGGCAGCCCCCGCTGCACAGCTGACCTGCGGGGCGACCCGTCCCCGTCAGGGGGTCGAGCGCAACTGCGCGGCGCCGGCCCAGAGCATCAGGGCGGCGATCAGGGCGAACGTCGGGATGTCGGTCCCCGGCGAGCCTCCCAGGTCGCGGTCCATCACGTGGCCGACGGCGTGGAACGCCCCGCCGACACCGACGCCGAGGAGCGCTCCCCCGTGGGCGTCGGGCAGGAAGGCGACCAGCAGGAGCACCGCCCCGAGCCCGATCTGGAACGCCCCGATGTCGCGGAGGAGATGGGCATTGAACGGCTCGAAGGTCGCGAGCGTGTCGAAGAACGACTGCGGGGCGAAGAATGCCCACAGCCCGAACAGGAGGAACGCGCCCCCGCCGGCGATGGTCACCCACTTGATCCCCGTGGCCCGTCGTCGCGTCGCCGGCGTGGCCGGTCCCCCCGTCGTCATGGACTCCCCCTCGGTCGCGTCCCGGCGCGAGTCTGGTCGCCTCCGGGCCGCGGGACAAGGACGTCGACCCGGGTGGCGAACCGGGTGCGCGCGGTCCCCGCCCGTCGGGGCGTCCGCCCGGCCCGGTCGTGTCACACCCCCTGCGTACGGTCGGAGACATGACCTCGACGCACGCCTCCGCCCCGCCGACCGGTCCGGTCGTGCCGTCGGTCGCGGACGCGGCTGCGGATCTGGCCACGGCGGTCGATCAGCTCGCCTCGGCGGACCGGGCGATCTGCCGGGCCGTGCTGGCGCTGTCGCGCACCGTCGGCACGGACG
>JAHWKB010000128.1 GCA_019348115.1 Actinomycetota bacterium
GACACCTGCCCCGTGCTGCCCGGCACGCGCTACGTGGACTGGGAGCTGACCGACCCCGCCGGCAGGCCGGTGGAGGAGGTCCGCCCCGTCCGCGACGAGATCGCCGAGCGCGTCCGCGGCCTCCTCCGCGAGCTGGGCGTCGAGCCGACCGACTGAGCGCCGGTCAGCCGACGCGGTGGGTCCAGCGGCCCCCCAGGAGCGTGGCGATCACGTGCACGTCCCGGAGCTCGTCCGGGTCGACGGCCAGGGGATCGCGGTCCACGACGCAGAGGTCGGCGTGGTCACCGACACGGAGCTCGGCGCGTCCGTCGCACGACGCGTCCAGGGCCGTCGCGACCGGCAGCCGCTGCTCCGGGTGCCAGGCCTCGTCGCCCGGCGCGGCCCGCGCCACGGCCGCGACGATGGCGAGCCACGGGTCGAGCGGTGCGACCGGTGCGTCGGAGCCGAACTCCATCCGCACGCCCGCCTCGGCGAGGTCGCGGAAGGGGAAGGCACGGTCGGTCCGGCCGGCCCAGTGCCGGTCGGCGACGTCGCGGTCGTCCAGGAGGTGGGCCGGCTGGACGCCGGCGACGACCCCCAACGTCGCGAACCGCGGCACGTCGGCCGGGTCGAGGAGCTGCGCGTGCTCGATGCGACCGCCGCGGCCGGCCGCCTCGAACGCATCGAGCGCGATCGTGTTGGCGCGGTCGCCGATGGCGTGGATCGCGACATCGAGCCCGCCCGCCGTGGCTCGCCGCACGAGCGTCGCGAGCTGGTCCGGTGACGTCGCGAGGTGGCCGGTGGCGTGGTCCGTGCCGACGAGCCCCGGGTAGGGGTCGTGGCACAGCGCCGTCCGCGAGTTCAGCGCCCCGTCCGCGAACAGCTTGAGCGGGCCGACGGTGACGAGCCCGTCCGTGCCGGGCACGGGCGTGCCGCTCGGCAACCCGCGGTCGAGCGCGGTGTCCAGGTGCTCGCGGTACACGGTCGTGCGGACGCGGGTCGTCGGCGGGGCCTGCCCGGCCCGGCGCTGCCACGCCGGCAGGCGGTCCCCCATCTCGTAGTCGGCGATGCGCGTGACGCCGAGCGTCGCCGCCTCGGCGAGCGCGTCCGCGACCCACCGGTCGAGGTCGGCGTCGGCGTGCTCCTGCAGCAGTCCCGTGGCGCGGTAGCTCTCCGCCTCGGGGAGGAGCCCCGTCGGGTGGTCGCCACGGTCGATCGCGCGCAGCGCCGCCGGACTGCACCAGGCCGTGTGGAGGTCGTGGCTCAGGAGCAGGACGACGCGGTCGGGTGCGGCCGCCGCCAGCAGGTCCTTGTGGGGCGCGTCCTGCCACAGCGCGTCGCGGAACCCGATCCCCACGATCGCCTCGCCCGGGGGACGGTCGGCCGCTGCGGCCGCGACGAGCGCCGCGACCTCGCGGGGCGAGCGTGCCGCACGGAGGTCGAGTCGCCGGCGGGCGACCGCCCACTGCTCGGCGTGGACGTGGGCGTCCTCCAGCCCGCGCAGCACGGTGGCGCCGGCGACGTCCAGCTCCTCCAGCCCGGCCGCGTCGGCGACGGCGGCCGCCGCGCCCTCGCCCATGGCCACGACCATCCCGTCCGCGATGGCGATGGTCGTCGGCTCAGCGGCGCCCGGCAGGCGGGCGTGCGTGAGGAGGATCGCTCCGGGCGCGTCGGTCACGCGCGGCGCTCGGCGAAGAGGTGCGGGAGGTGGGCGCGCATGGTGTCCGCCAGCTCGGGGCTGCCGTGGACCGGATCGGTCGCGAGCGCCTCGACGACCGAGCGGATGACCTCGTCCGGCTCGTCCTGGCTGACCTTCGCCGTCGCCTCGATGCGTTCGACGGTGCGGACGAGGACGTCCCACGCCGCGGCCTCGAGCACCTCGGCGCGTCCGGAGAGGTGGGCGACCACGTCGTTCCAGGTCGGCACGTAGGTCCCGGTGGGGTACCAGCTCGGCGGGTTCGCGCCCGAGACCACGACCGTCATCGGCACCTCACCGCGCCGGTGCAGGTCGCCGTCCTGGCCGAGGTGGCTCGCGATGTGGGGCCGTCAGCGCCGGCCGTGTCGAGGAGGATCGGGATGTGGGACACGACGGGCCGGCCGATGACCACGCGCACGACCACGGCCCACGGGTGGTCCCGCACGAGGGCGGCGATCCCCTCGAGGTCGTCCCAGGCGTGGACCGGTGTGTCGAGCATGGCGGGAGCCTAGGGGCGCGACCCGGAGGGTCAGACGTCCGCACGCGCAGCAGGCCCTTCGTCGTCAGGCGACGGTGATCGTGCCGCGCATGCCGGCCTCGTAGTGGCCGGGGACGTGACAGGCGTACTCGAGCTCGCCGGCGGCCTCGAAGCGCCAGGTCAGCTCCGCGGTCTCCCCCGGCTCCACGGTGACGCTGTTCGGTCCGTGGCGTGCCTCGCCGGCGTGGCCGCCCTCCATCTCCTCGGCGTGCTCCTCCTGCGCCGACGCGTCCCCCAGCGTGAACTCGTGGAGCGTCTCGCCGGCGTTGGTGACGACGAAGGTCACGGTCTCCCCCGCCGCCACCTCGATCGACGTGGGGTCGAACGCGATGTCGCGCGCCTCGACCTCGATCGTGCGGTCCGCATCGGACGCGTCGGCAGGCCCGCCGGCGACCACCGGGCCGCCGTGGGCCCCGTGACCGCCACCCGCGTCGTGCCCGCCGGTCGCGTCGCCCGATCCGTCCGTCCCGCCGCAGCCGGCGAGGACGAGACCCGCGGCCAGGCAGGCGGCCGGGAGGGAGATGGCGCGTCGCACGTTCGGCTCCTCCGTGGGGGGACCGGAAGGTAGCCGTCCCCGCGCTACCGGCTGGCCCCCGGGTAGCGCCGTCGCAGCCCGGCGCCGGCCGCGAGGACGAACAGCGCCCCGAGCACCCAGCCAGGACCGCCCGTCGCCGGGAGCGTCGGGGACGGCGCGTCGTCGGGCGCCGGCGCGGGCGGTGCCTGGTCGGGGCCGGCGGGCGCGCTGGCCCCCGGCACCAGGAAGTCCATCGAGGGCGCGTTGTCGAGCGGCTCCAGGAAGCTCTGCACCTCCTGGGTCGGCGAGAACGGGTTCGCCATCGCGAACGTGCTCGCCGTGTAGATGCGCGTCCCGGGCGTGGCCGGGAACTCCTCGGGGGTCTCGCCGGGGCCCTGGTCGTCGGTCAGGCCGACCAGGAGCTCGAGCGGGACGGTGATCCGGATCCGTCCCGTCTCCTGGTCCACGTCGCCCCGCAGCGGCGTGCCGCCGGGGTACTGGAGGCACTGGTCCTGCGAGGTCTCCTCGGACCCGGGCGTGCCGCACTCCCCGGCGCTGCCGACGAACCCGTTGTGGCCGAACGTGAAGCCCTCGAACGGGCTCCAGCGAGCGCTCGCAGCGCTGTACCGGTACCCGTCGACGTAGCGGAAGATCCAGAGCAACGACTGCGCCTTGGCGGACGCCAGCGCCTCCTGCAGCGCCTCGTCGGACAGATCCGCGACGTCGATGGTCACCGTGAAGCCGCCACCCTCGAGCGGCTCGCCGGTCTCGAGGTCGATCGCGGGACCGATCTCGTTGGCCAGCACGTCCGCAGCGGGCACCTGCCGACGCGTCGGCGGCACGAGCTGTGAGGAGTAGTCCGCCACGGCGTCGCCCTCGGGGTCCTCCGACCGCGTCCGCAGCGGGACGAGGTCGGGGTTCGAGATGGTGCCGCCCGCCAGGCTGGGACCGCCGATCTGACGGAACACCAGGGGGGTGGAGACCTCGCCGGCGCCGTCACCAGGTCGTTTGTGGGCGCGGTTGAAGACGCCGACGATCTCGCCCGTGGCCGGGTTGAGATCGATGGAGAAGAAGTCGACGAGCGACCGGTCCCCGCCCGTGGTGCAGCTGATGCCGAACAGGCAGATCTGGTCGTAGTGGTGGGGATGGGTCGTCACCTGCACCTGGCTGAACGTGGCTCCGGCGGTGCCCGCGTCGAGCGACTGCGCCAGGTAGACGTGCCAGGTCTTGGGCTCGGCCGAGTCGGCGGGCCCCTCGGTCTCGGTGCCGTAGTACGACACCGCGATGCGACCGCGGTCACCCGCCACGATCCACGGGAACAGCGCCGTGCGGACGGGCTCGCGGTTCACCACGACGGGCGCGGTGGCCCCGACCGGGGCCTTGAACGCCTCGTTCGACGCGTCGGTCCCCCCGGTGCAGTTCACGAGCTTCTCGTTGGCGAGACGCACCATCCGGATGTTGTAGTCGGCGTTGTCGCTGTAGACGACGTAGAGGTCGCCGTTGGTGTCGTGGTCCGCCACGACGAACAGCTGGCTGACGTCGCCCTGTCCCTCGACGAGGAGGCAGTTGTTCCAGGTGTCGCCCTCGTCGAGCGACACGGCGAGCATCACCTGCGAGCCGGCACGCGACCACGGGTAGTAGAGCGCCGGCAGGTCGCCGCCCGGGTTCAGCTCCGGCGGGAGGCTGCGCACCGGCCCGGGGAAGTCCGGGTTCGGGGAGACGACGACCGGCTCGCCGTAGGTCAGGCCACCGTCGTCGGAGCGCTGCACGGTGACGGCCCGCGGGATCACCTGGTTGTAGGTGAGGAAGACGGTGTCGGCGTCCGTGAAGGCGTTCCACTGCCGGTCGACGCCCGGACGCGACTCGCTGATGGGCGAGGACGTGAACGTCGCCCCCCGGTCGCCGGACGTGGCGGTCGCGAAGTTGAGGAGGCCGGACAGACCGGTGTAGGCGAGCTGGAAGTTGCCCGCCTCGTTGCGCTCCGGCGCGACGGCGAGACCGCAGTCGCCGCCGCCGCCCCCGACCGACAGCTGGCCGCGGGGCGGCTCACCGAGGAGGTTGAACTGGTCGCCACCGTCCGTCGACGCCTGGGCGTACTCGTTGGCCTGGCTGAAGCCGGTGGGGCCGCAGGTGTAGATCGTCCCGTCGCCGTCGATCTCGATCAGCGGCTCGCCCTCGTCGCGCTGGATGTCGGCGGGCACGGCCGCCGAGAAGGCCAGTCCGCGGGGGTCGGCGGCGGGTGGCAGGGCGCCGGAGCCCTTGGCGTTGGCCGTCGCGATGAGCGTGCCCTCGTAGGCCGTCGGTCCGGCGGCGAACGCACAGGTGACGGCGGTGTAGGTGCCGGCGGGGAGGTCGGGGAGGATCACGGTCTCGGTCGGGCTGCCACCGTCGCTGCTGCCCAGCACCTGGCCCTCGGGACCCTCGACCGAGAGGATGAGGTCCTGGTTCGCGTCCACCCACGTGATCTGGAACGTGTAGTCGACGCTCACGCGGTCGTAGGTGCCGGCGGGCACCTCGATCGTGATCTCGTGGCGGTCCTCGGACGCCTCGCCCGGGGCGGAGCACTCACTCGTCGGGTTGACGCCCGGCGGCGAGGTACCGGTCCACGAGGTCGACACCTCCTCGCCGGCCGCCTGCGGGGCGGTCACCGAGGACCTCTCGGGGTCGGCCGCGTGCGCCGGCACGCTCGCCAGCAGGGCGGTGACGATCGTGAGCACGAGCGAGCGGCGTGAGCGCATCAGCTACCTCCGGGTCCACCAGGGGGGTTCGGCGTCCCGGGATGATCCTCCTGCACGGACGATCCGGACGTCGGTCAGGGGCGACGGTCGGGGCCCGGCCGCCGGGCTCGATCCGGGAGCGGGCGCCGTCGGCTGGTGCTCTCGTTGGCGTTGCTCACGACCACGGCGAAGTCCTGGTCCGTCAGGTCGCCGTCCGAGGGCACGCCATCGCCGATGATGTTGGTGCCGAGCACCCGCACGGTCCACGTCCCGGCCTCGGGCCGCTCGACCCAGACGTTCTCGAGGTTGTTCCTCCAGTCCGCGCCGCCTCCGGTCGTCGACCAGCCATCGGCGAACACGTTGCCGCGGTAGACCGCGCCCGACGGGGACACGAGCTCCAGGTCGAGGTCGTTCACCCAGGCGGCGAGCCCCCCGCCCTGGCCGTGGCCCGGGGCGTCGGTCCAGGTCAGGGTCGCGCGGAGCGGGGCGCCGGCGTCGGCCACCTCGACCTCGAAGACCTCGCGGTCGCCCGAGGCGTCGAAGAGCCGGTCCTGGTCGCGGAAGACCACGGTCCCCCCGTTCCACTGCGCCATCGTCTGGCCGAGGTCGAGCCGCCCCCAGCCCTGCTGGTCGTTCGGGACGGGTCCCAGCGGCTCACCGTCCGCGTCGAGGCCCCCGAAGGCCGACAGGTCGGTCGCGGTGTTGACGAGGGCCGCCTTCACGAGCGCCGGCGACGGGTCGGCGCCGTTGGCGTCCCGGAAGGCCTGGGTGAACACGGCGTACGCGCCGGAGACGTGCGGCGACGCGAACGACGTCCCCGTGCAGGTCGCGTGCAGCGGTGAGGGGAACTCGCGTGGCGGGATGCCGCAGAGGGTGCCCTGCGTCGCGCGGACGGAGGCCACGATCTGGCCCGGGGCGACGAGGTCGACGAGACGTCGCCCGTCGAGGTTCGGCCCGTGCGCCGTGCAGGTGCAGAGGTCGTCACCGCTCGGCGAGCCCGGGCGGCCGGAGCCGGTGCCGCCGACCGCGATGATGTTCTTGGCCTCGTCCGGCGCGCCCTGCGTCGACTCGCCCCCGCGGCCGTTCATGATCGAGAAGACCACCCCGAGCTGCTGGTCGCCCGGCTCGTCGGGGTCGGCGTCGCGCACGGCGA
>JAHWKB010000395.1 GCA_019348115.1 Actinomycetota bacterium
GCGAAGACCGCCTACCTCGACACGATCCTGCTCGTGGCCGAGCCGTACTTCAAGTCCCTCGAGACCGCCCGGCGCTACCACGAGCTCGCCACCGAGCTGGGCATCCCCCGGGTGGCCGTCCTGGCCAACCGTGTCCGGGACGACGCCGACATCGTCCAGGAGTTCTGCGACCGCAACGGCTACGAGCTGGCCGGCGCCATCCCCCAGGACGACAGCTTCCAGACCGCCGAGCGCCTCGGGGTCGCGCCGATCGACCACGACGGGGACAGCCCCGGCGTGCGGGCGATCCGCGAGCTGGCGCGCTCGCTCACGCCCTGATCCCCCACGCACGCCCATCGAGGCGACCATGAGCTCCGAGCCGCACCAGACCCCCCAACAGCCCAAGAGCCCGGCGTTGCGCAACCTCTACTGGCGCGACGAGATCCTGCAGGTGATGTTCTGGATCCAGGGCGAAGGGCTCGGGGACGAGGTCGACGTCCGCACCGTCGCGAGGTTCCTGGGCGTCGACGCCGGGACGGTGGTCCGCTACCTGGACCGACTGGTCACGGACGGCTACCTCGACGCGGCCGGGGACGACCGCTACCGCCTGTCCGCCCAGGGGCACGCCGACGGCAGCCGGATCTTCGCCGCCGAGTTCGCCGAGCTGACGCAGCCGGGACACGGCGAGTGCGGCGACGACTGCTGGTGCCACGCCTCCCCGGAGGAGGCCGAGGCGTGCCACGACGACCGGCTCCGCGCAGCGGGTCGGGCGTGAGCGAGCCGGACCCGCTCCAGGTCGAGGGCGGCGGGCTGCCCCGCAGCTTCCTGCGGCCCTGCCTGCTCCTGCTCCTCGCCGAGTCGCGCAGCCACGGCTACGACCTCCTCGAGCGCCTCGCCGAGCTCGGCCTGCCGACGGCGGATCCCGGCGGCCTCTACCGCGTCCTCCGGGCGCTGGAGCGCGAGGGCCTGGTCGACTCGCGCTGGGAGACCTCCGAAGCGGGGCCGGCGCGTCGGACCTACGAGCTCACCGCCGAGGGCCGCGAGTGGTTGCACGCGTGGGCGGGGGCGCTCGCCGAGGGCCGCCGCCTCGTCGGCGGCTTCCTCCGCCGGTACGCCGAGCTCGACGTCGCCGCCGGACGGTCGGGCGATCCACGTGGATGACCTCGAGCAGCTCGTCGAGCGGCTGGACCACCTCCTCGGCCGCGTCGACGAGGCCGAGGAGCCGCTGCGCTCGGACGTCTACGAGCTGCTCGACGGCGTCGACGCGCTCCACCGCAGCGCCGTCCGTGCGCTCGTCGACGCGCTCCCGCCGGGCGCGGCGGAGGAGCTCGCCGCCCGCCACCCCGCGCTCGAGTGGCTCTTCGCCGCCTACGCGCCGGACGAGCGCGCGCTCGCCGAGGCCGCGCTCGACGGCATCCGCCCGTTCCTCCACAGCCACGGCGGTGACGTGCAGGTGCTCGATGCGGCCGACGGGATCGTCCGCGTCCGGCTCGAGGGCGCCTGCGACGGCTGCTCGGCGTCCGCGGCCACGCTGCAGCACGGCGTGGAGGAGGCGCTCCGTGGGGCGTTCCCCCGGTTCCGCGCGCTGGAGGTCGAGCGCACCGACGCCCCGTCGCATCCGCCCCCGGGGGCCCCGCTCACGCCGGCGGGACGGGACCTGCCCATGTTCCCGGGCGGTTGAGCAGCGCCGGCAGGCGACCTCACTCCTCGGGTTCGAGGGTCGTCGGGACCGGCTCCGTGTCGGTCGTCCACGGGATGCCCAGCTCGGCGACGAGCCGGCGGACCTCCTCCGCGGCCGGGACGACGGCGGCGGCCACCTCGGGGTGGAGCCCCTCCCCGACCTCGCGGGCGTCGACGTGCTGACAGCCGACCATCCGCACGACCGGGGGGAGCACGCCCATCGCCTCGGCCAGCAGCATCGCCCGGTCGGGGGTCGCGTAGTGCATGTCCGCGAGGGCGTCGCGACGCTCGTTGACACCCCAGGACGACATGTCCACGCGCGGGGGCTCGAACACGACGAGCGTCCCCGGCGGTCGGCCGACGTCGACCGCGTCGATCAGCACGAGCGCGTCGACCTCGCGCTGGAGGAGCTCCTGGACGAGGTGGATCCCGCCGATGCCGATCTCGAACACCTCGACCCCGGACGGGACCGGGGAGGCCACCAGCAGCTCGGCCACGCGGACGCCGAACCCGTCGTCACCGCGCAGGAGGTTGCCGAAGCCCGCCACCGTCACCCGCATGCTCCCTAGAGTAG
>JAHWKB010000396.1 GCA_019348115.1 Actinomycetota bacterium
CCCTCCGGGAGGCCTCGTACGGCCTCGGCGCCCGCAAGCGGCTGACGGTCGTGCGGGTGGTGCTCCCCGCGGCCATCTCGGGCATCGTCGCGGCCGCGATCATCACGATCTCCCGCGCCATCGGCGAGACCATGGTGGTGACCATCGCCGGCGGGTCGCGCGGCGACTTCGCCTGGAAGCCGCTCGACTCGAGCCCGACCATGACCGCGGCGATCGCCAACCTCGCGACCGGGTCCGACAACGTCGTGGGCGACGTGGCCGCGATCGACTCCCTGTACTTCGTCGGGCTGCTGCTGTTCCTCTTCACGCTGGCGCTCAACGTCGTCGGCGACCGCATCGTCCGTCGCTACCGGAAGGCGCTCTAGATGGCCGCCACCGACGTCGCCTCCCTCACCGGTCTCCACTCGGCCGCCGCGCGGCGCGCCCGGGTCCGCGAGCTCGTGTTCCAGGGCACGATGCTGTTCGCGCTGCTGCTCTCCCTCGCGGTCCTGCTCGTGCTCATCGCGGACATCCTCACCGGCGCGCTCCCCTTGTTCCAGGCACGCGGGATGTCCTTCCTCACCGACACCCTGTCCTCGCGCCCCGCACGCGCCGGCGTGTGGCAGGGGATCCTCGGCTCGCTCCAGATCGTCCTCATCACCGTCGTGGTCGCCTTCCCGATCGGCATGGCGACCGCGATCTACCTCGAGGAGTACGCGCCCGACAACCGCCTGACGCGCTTCATCGACGTCAACATCCGCAACCTCGCCGGCGTGCCGTCGGTGGTCTACGGACTGCTCGGGCTCGCGCTGTTCGTGGGGCTCCTCGGGCCGCGGGGCGTCGCGAACGTGACCAACGGCTCGACCGTCGTCGCCGGCGGCCTGACCCTCGCGATCCTCGCCCTGCCGATCGTCATCATCACCGCGGCGGAGTCGATCCGGTCGGTGCCGGCGAGCCTCCGCGAGGGCGGGTACGGGCTCGGCGCCACGCGCTGGCAGGTGACGCGGCAGCTGACGCTCCCGACCGCCGCACCGGGCGTGCTCACCGGCATGATCCTGTCCCTGTCCCGGGTCATCGGCGAGACCGCGCCGCTGATCGTCGTCGGCGCGGTCACCGGGTTCCTCGCGTACGGCGAGGCGTCGCTCCTCGAGCGGATCTACGGCCGCTTCACGGCGCTCCCGGTCATCGTCTTCGACTGGTCGCGCCAGGGTCGGCGGGAGTACGTCGACGAGCTCGCGCCCGCCGCCATCGTCGTCCTGCTCCTCTTCACGCTCTCCGCGAACGCGATCGCGATCCTGCTGCGCAACCGCTACGAGAAGCGCGCCGGCCAGTGACGGCGGAGGACGACGAGCTCCTCGCGCGGTTGACGCCGCCGGCGCCGCCGGCGGACGGCCCGCGGGGCGCCTTCCACCGCACCCTCGACGCCCTCGACGACACGTTCACCTCCACGGCCGTCGCGGTCGGCGAGGCCATGCCGGCCCTGCACCGCGCCTACCGCGAGGGCGACGACCGCTGCATCGCCGCCGCGCGCGAGCTGGCCCACCGGACGTCGCTGCGCATCCACGAGGTCGAGGACGGGGCGTTCCTGCTGCTCGCGCGCGAGGCGCCGGTCGGCCGCGACCTCCGGCGGCTCGTGGCCATCCTCCGGCTGGTGAACGACGTGGACCGGTCCGCCGCGCTCCTCCGGCACGTCTGCGAGACGCTCCGCCGCCTCGACCCGCGGACGCTCCCGCCCGCCCTCCGCCAGGGCGTGGACGAGCTGGCCCGCGACGCGACCGAGGTCTACGTCCGCGGGGTCGCCGCCTGGCGGCACCGGGACGCGCTGGCCGTGTCCGAGGTCGACCAGCTCGACGAGCTCGTGGACCGGCTCCAGCTCCGCCTGTACGCCGACCTCGCCACGTCCGAGGGCCTCGGCGATGCGCCGCTCGTCGTCGGGCTCGTCGCGCGGTACTACGAGCGACTGGCCGACCACGCGGTCGCGATCGCCCGCGACACCGCTTTCGTCGTCACCGGCGACCGTGTGGGCGTCGGCGCGTGAGGTCAGCGGTCGGTGGGGTCGTTCGACGACAGCTCCACCGCGTCGCCCGTGACGGCGAAGATCGTCTGCTCGCCGATGTCGACGGCGTGGTCGCCGTAGCGCTCGATCAGCCGCGGGACGATGATCATGTTGCTGGCCCACTCGAGGCGGGTCGGGTCCTCGGCGACGAGGTTGACGAGCCGCTGGAAGATGCCGCGGTTGAGCC
>JAHWKB010000397.1 GCA_019348115.1 Actinomycetota bacterium
AACGCCTGCATCACGCGGTCGTCGTCGGCCTCGACCCAGTACGCGAGCGACGCGCCGAGGTCCATCAGCGGATCGCCCAGCGTCGCCATCTCCCAGTCGAGGACGCCCACGACCGAGAGGTCGACCGGGTCGAGCACGACGTTGTCGAAGCGGTAGTCGTTGTGGATCACGACGTTCGCGACGTCGTCCGGCCGGTGCGCCTCGAGCCACGCCATGACCCGCTCGAAGCGCGGCGAGAAGGTCGTGCGCGCGGCGCGGTAGCGCGCGGACCAGCCCGCCACCTGGCGCTCGACGTAGCCCGTCCCCCGGCCGAGCTCGTCGAGGCCGGTCGCCTCGGGATCGACCTGGTGGAGGTCCACGAGCCGGTCGATGACCGAGGTGCACAGCGCCCGCGTCCGCTCCGGCGACAGGTCGAGGTCGCGGGGCGGGCGGCCGCGCAGGATCACGCCGTCGAGCCGCTCCATCACGTAGAAGTCCGCCCCGAGCACGTCGTGGTCGTCGCAGAGGGCCAGCATCTCGGGCACGTACGGGTAGGCGCCGGCGAGGAGCGACTGCACGCGGAACTCGCGCTGCATGTCGTGCGCGGACGCGGCCTTGTGCCCGACCGGGGGGCGGCGCAGGATGAGCTCGCGTTCCGGGTACCGCAGCAGGTAGGTCAGGTTCGACGCCCCACCCGAGAACTGGCGGACCTCCGGCGGCGCGTCCGCCCGTCCGGCCTCGGGGATGCGCTCGGCGAGCCAGGCGTGGACCGCGGCGACGTCGAAGTCGTCGCCGGGTCGGACGGGGGCCGCCTCGACGGTGCTCACGCCGGCGACCCCTCGATCCGCCGGCGGAGCTTCCCCGTCGCCGTGGCGACCTGGCGGCGGAACAGCCACGGGGCGAACCGCTTGGCCCCGTAGGCGATCCGGCCCGCGCGCTCGGTGAGGACGAGGAACGTCCCGTCCTCGACCGCCTCGAGCACCATCGCGGCGACGTCGTCGGCCGTGACGTCGGAGGACGCCATGAGCTTCGCGGTGAGCTCGTGGACGGCCGGGTCCGGGCTCCGGAGCGTCGTTCCCAGGTCGGTGGGGAAGAAGCCGGGGCACACGCAGGTCGTGGCGATGCCGTACGGCTCGAGCTCGGCGCGGAGCGTCTCGGACAGCGCGACCACACCGGCCTTCGTCACGTTGTACGACGCCATGAACGGGGGGTGCAGGAGGCCCGCGAGCGACGCCACGTTCACGACGTGCCCGCTCCCCTGCTCCTTGAGGAGCGGCACGAACGCGCGACAGCCGCGGACGGCCCCGAGGACGTTGATGTCGACGATCCACTGCCAGTCCTCGAGCGGCAGGTGGTCGATGCGCCCGCCGGCCGCGACGCCGGCGTTGTTCACGAGCACGTCGAGGCCGCCCCACGCGTCCCGGACGGTCGTGACCGCCGCGTCCCACGCCTGCTCGTCACGGACGTCCAGCGCCAGGGGGCGGACGTCGACACCGGTCGCGGCGGCGAGCTCGGCCGCAGCCCGCCGTGCGGCGTCGCCGTCGAGGTCGGTGAGGAGCACGCGCCAGCCCGCGCCGGCGGCGGCCGCGGCGATGGCGCGGCCCAGCCCGGACGCTGCGCCGGTGACGAGGACGCGCCGGCTCACTCGCCCCGCTCCTCGGCGCCCTTCGCGGCATGGACGTAGGGTCCGAGCTCGATGCGGGCGACGACGCCGCGGTGGACCTCGTCCGGACCGTCGGCGATGCGGAGCGCCCGCGCGGTCGTCCAGGCGGCGGCGAGCGGGGTGTCGTTGCTCATCCCGGCCCCGCCGTGGAGCTGCATCGCCATGTCGACGACCTGTTGGGCCATGTTGGGCACGGCGACCTT
This sequence comes from Actinomycetota bacterium, assembly GCA_019348115.1. Taxonomy (GTDB): domain Bacteria; phylum Actinomycetota; class Nitriliruptoria; order Nitriliruptorales; family Nitriliruptoraceae; genus JAHWJY01. The sequence continues at coordinate 1,846 of JAHWKB010000397.1, forward strand.
GATCTGCGACACGGCGGACAGGGCACCCAGCAGCCCCTCGGTGTCGAGGAGCCACGCCGCGTGGAGGACGAGCAGGCGCGCCTGCTGGATCGCGATGCGCGCGTCGGCGATGCGCTCGCGGTTGCCGCCGAGGTTGGCGAGCGGCTTGCGGAACGCGGTCCGGGCGACCGCACGCTCGCAGGCGAGCTCGAGCGCGAGCTCCGCGAGGCCGACCAGGCGCATGCAGTGGTGGATCCGGCCGGGTCCGAGCCGGGCCTGTGCGATCTCGAACGCCTGGCCCGGCTGGCCGATGACGGCCTCGTCGAGCGGTAGGCGGACGTCGTCGAAGGTGACCTCACCGTGGCCGGACGGGGCGTCGAGGAAGCCCATCGCCGG
>JAHWKB010000398.1 GCA_019348115.1 Actinomycetota bacterium
GCCGACCGCATCGAGGTCGTCCTCGGCCCGGACGAGTACCTGTTCGGCGAGGAGACCGGGATGCTCGAGGTCATCGAGGGCAAGCTGCCGCTCCCGCGCATCCTGCCGCCGTACCAGTCGGGGCTGTTCGCCGGCACGACCGCGCCGAACCCCACGGTCGTCAACAACGTGGAGACGCTCTCGCACGTGACCCGCATCCTCGCCAACGGCCCGGACTGGTTCCGTGAGACCGGCACCGAGGAGAGCCCCGGCTCGATGGTCTTCACGGTCGTCGGCGACGTCGCCAACCCGGGCGTCTACGAGCTCCCGCTCGGCACGCCCCTGCGGACGCTCCTGGTCGACATCGCCGGCGCGACCGACATCAAGGCGGTCTACAGCGGCACGTCCAACACCGTCATCACCGGTGACCAGCTCGACACGCCGCTGACGTTCGACGACATGAGCGAGGCCGGCACGGGCCTCGGCAGCGGTGGCTTCATGGTCTACGACTCGAGCCACTGCATCGTCCGGATCCTCCTCACGCTGTCGCACTTCCTCGCGATCGAGTCCTGCGGCCAGTGCCCGCCGTGCAAGCTCAACTCCACCGAGATCACCGATCTCCTCGCCAAGGTCGACCGCGGCGAGGGGACCCAGCGCGACCTCGAGGACATCCTCAAGCGCACCCACCAGGTCACCGACCAGAACCGCTGCTACCTCCCCGTAGGGGAGCAGATCATGGTCGGCACGACCATCGAGCGGTTCGTCGACGAGTTCGTGGCCCACGCCGGCGAGCCGTGCCCCTCGGACCGCGAGGTGCCCGTGCCGCTCATCGACGACATCGACGAGGACACCGGCGAGGTCACCTACCACCCGCGCTACCACCTCAAGCAGGCGGACTGGTCCTACGCCGACCGCGACCCGGGCGACGAGCGTCTCGCGGCCATCACCGCGGACGACGAGGGCGGGGAGGACGACCGCTGACGAGCAGCACCGCCGTGTCGGGCGCGACCACCACCCAGGCGTCGTCGTCCACGCGGGGCTCCGGCCCGGCCGAGACGTAGCGGACGTCCCAGCCGGCGTCCCCCGCCGGAAGCGGGCAGCGGGCCCCCGACGGGCCGGCGTTGACCACGACGACGACCGCGCCCCGCCGGAGGGCCACGACGTCGGTGGGCGCGTCGAGCCACGCCACGGCGTCGGCGTCGTCGGCGGACCATGCGCCGGCGAGCTCGCGCCGCACCGCCAGGAGCCGGCGGGTGCGCGCGAGGTGGGAGGACGGGTCGTCGAGCTGGGCCGCGACCGTGTCGGCGTCGCGCCGGTTGTCGCCGAACGGCAGCCAGGGCTCGCCGTCGGTGAACCCGAAGCCCGGGCCCGGCTCCCACACCATCGGCGTGCGCGAGCCGTCGCGTCCCGGTGCGCCGGCGTTGCGCGTCGTGACGGGGTCGGCGGCCCGGGACGGGTCGACCAGGCCGTTCTCGAGCCCGAGCTCGTCACCCTGGAAGAGGAACGGCACGCCCGGCAGGGCGCACAGCAGCGTGAGGTAGGCGAGCTGGCGTCGCGCCCCGCGAGCACCGCCGCCGAAGCGCGTCGCGGCGTGCGGGTCGTCGTGGCTCGACAGCGGCCACGACAGCGCTCCGGCACCGGCCGCCACGCACGCCGCGAGGGTCGAACGGATGTCGTGGGCGTCCCAGTCGGTGCGCAGCGCCGGGAAGGCGAACGAGGAGTGCAGCCCGTCCCCGCCGCGGACGTACCGCGTCAACCGCGAGGGCTCGAGGAGGTAGACCTCGCCGACGAGGAAGGCGTCGTGCTCGCCGGCGATCCCGTTCCAGCGGCGGTAGACGTCCAGGACGTCCTCCTGGTCCTGGTCGTGGCGGTGCTCGTACGCCTCCCAGACCTCGCTCGGGTGCGCGTGCGGGGCGGGCGGGTCCCCCTTCAGCGGGTTGTCCCGGAACGCGGGATCCTCCGTGAGGGAGTGGGCGACGTCGATGCGGAGCCCGTCCACGCCACGCTCGAACCAGAACGCCAGGATGCGGTCGAACTCGTCGCGCACGGCCGGGTTGGCCCAGTTGAGGTCGGGCTGCTCGGGCAGGAACAGGTGCATGTAGTACTGGCCCGAGCGCTCGTCGAGGGTCCAGGCCGGGCCGCCGAAGTTGCTGACCCAGTTGTTCGGCGGACCGCCGTCGGGCCCCGGGTCGCGCCACACGTAGTAGTCCCGGTAGTGCTCGTCGCCGGCGAGCGCGGC
>JAHWKB010000399.1 GCA_019348115.1 Actinomycetota bacterium
GCGACCGCCTCCCAGCGGATGGGCTGGACGGCCTGGCCGAGGGCGTGCCACATCGCGGTCCGGCCCTGCATGGCGGCGACGCTCGCGAGCATCATCCGCCCGACGACGTCGCCGGCGGCGTAGATCCAGCGGCAGCTCGTGCGGCCGACGGCATCGACGTCGATGCCGCCCCAGTCGTTGAGCTCCACGCCGGCGTTCTCGAGCCCGATCCCGCGGCTGACCGGGACCTGGCCGACCGTGAACAGCACGTGGGTGCCCTCGACCGTGCCGCCGTCCTTGAGGCCGATCACGACCTCGGCGTCGGTCCGCTCGCACGACACCGCGCGGGCGTTGCGGAGGATGGTCATGCCGCGGCGCTCGAAGACGTCCTCGATGACCTGGGCGGCGTCGGGGTCCTCGGTCGGCAGGATGAGGTCGCGGGAGGACACCAGCGTGACCTCGGAGCCGAAGCGCACGAACGCGTGCGCGAACTCGGCGCCGGTGGCGCCCGAGCCGACCACGATCAGCTTCTCGGGGACCTCGGGCAGGCCGTACACCTGGTTGCCGGTGAGGACGCGCTCGCCGTCCGGCTCGAAGAACGGCAGCACACGGGCGGTCGAGCCGGTCGCCACGAGCACGTACTCGGCCTCGAGCACCTCCTCGGTGCCGTCCTCGGAGACCGCCGTGACCTCGTGGTAGCCCGAGATGTGGCCGCGGGCGCGGATGAGTCGGACGCCGGCGCTCGCGACCCGCGCCTCGATGTCCTTGGACTGGTCGGAGCCGAGCGAGAGCACGCCGTTCGCCACGGTGGGGAAGTCGACGTAGGAGCGGTCGAACGCGCGCCCCTCGGCGACGCGGACCCCGAGCTTGTCGGCGATGTTCGCCCATCCCATGGCCTCGGCGGCGACGATCAACGCCTTGGACGGCACGCAGTCCCACAGGACGCAGTTCCCGCCGAGCCCCTCGTCCGCCACGATCGTGACGTCGGCGCCGAGCTCGCCGGCGACCAGGGCGGCCTCGTAGCCGGCGGGGCCGCCACCGAGGATCACGATCTTCTGCTTCACGGGCGGGACCTCACGGCGGCACGTCGGGGTCGGGACGCGGCGACCCTACCGGCGCGTCCGGACCCGGGATCCGTCACGGACACGTACCGCCGTGCGGCACGGGGGCGGGACGGATGCCGGTCAGAAGGTGTCGCGGGGGACGTAGCCGCCGTACTCGTCGCGCAGGACGTCGCAGACCTCCTGCAGGGTCGCCCGGTGGCGCAGCGCCTCGCGCATCGGCACGAGCAGGTTGTCGCCGTCGGCCTTCGCCGCGCGGCGGACCTCCTCCAGGGCGTCGCTCACCGCGCTGCCGTCACGCTTCGCCTTCACCTCGTCGATGCGCGCGATCTGCTCGGCGCGGATGGCCTCGTCGACGCGCTGCAGCTCCATCTGGACCTCGTCGTCGGTCTGGAAGCGGTTCACCCCGACGACGACCTGCTCCTCGGTCTCGATCCTCTTCGCGAGCGAGTACGCGGCCTGCTCGATCTCGGACTTCTGGTAGCCGTCCTCGATGGCCTTGACCGCGCCGCCCATCTGGTCGATGCGCTCGATGTACTCGAACGACAGCCGCTCGATCTCGTCGGTCATCGACTCGACGAAGTACGAGCCGGCGAGGGGGTCCGCCGTCGACGGCACGTCGGTCTCGTGCGCGATCACCTGCTGGGTCCGCAGGGCCAGCGTGGCCGACTGCTCGGTCGGCAGCGCGAGCGCCTCGTCGTACGAGTTGGTGTGCAGCGACTGGGTCCCGCCCATGGTGGCGGCGAGCGCCTGGATGGCGACGCGGACGAGGTTCACCTGCGGCTGCTGTGCGGTCAGCTGCACGCCCGCGGTCTGGGTGTGGAACCGCAGCATCAGCGACTTCTCGTCCTGCGCGCCGAAGCGCTCCTTCATGATCCGCGCCCACATCCGACGCGCGGCGCGGAACTTCGCGACCTCCTCGAGCAGCGTCGAGCGCGCGACGAAGAAGAACGACAGCCGCGGCGCGAACGCGTCCACGTCGAGCCCGGCGTCGACCGCGGCCTGCACGTACGCGATGCCGTTCGCGAGCGTGAACGCGACCTCCTGGACCGGCGTGGCCCCGGCCTCGCCCATGTGGTAGCCGGAGATCGAGATGGTGTTGAAGTTCGGGAGTCGTTCGGTGCAGTAGCCGAAGGTGTCGGAGATGATCCGCAGCGACGGCGCCGGCGGGT